>NHIO02000036.1 GCA_002171975.2 Flavobacteriales bacterium TMED191 | reverse complement strand
CGGAGGAACACCACTTTGGAGTAGTGACAGCGAGATATTTTTTTGGAGCGGGCAAGGGAAACAGTATTCTTCTGAATTCAAAGTGGAGCAATCGCAAAGCAGCGACTTAGCTTCGATAAGATTTTTTGANCNNANGGAAATGTTTTCAAGNNAGCAGGNGAAAGGCAATAGAATCAATCCCGGTTGGCAGTACTCCTCAAAAAAGGATGAGTTTCTAATGGTTGCCTCAGGTGGCGAATTANCCTTCACTCAAGCCCAGCTTCTTGCTGAGCAAACGTTCGTCACTGTGGTTGAAAATTGGTTCCCTGAATTAGAGGCGCGAGCGCCAGAAGCATTCGACTAACGGCTGTCCTGGTCGAAGCTTACGACCTTGATGTCCTCGCTACACGCTATTCGAACCACGAGACGCCACCAGAACAACTAGCGAGGTGGGCCTTTTCGATCGCATCCAGAGAGAAGAACGAGTCCACATATAACGATATGTACTTTCTTTATAAATCAATTTACTTCATGGTGATGGTCTCTTCTTACAGATCATGCCGAGGCCGTTTTGATAGGGCATTGCACTAGGTGCATGTCATGCGCCCACCGAGAGTCTTATAGTTAGCCCTGCGGGCAGGCATCCGGGAATTCAACAAAGATACTTTGCAATTCAGCAGGAAAACTTGGCAGTCGAGTATCTAGTAGCGGCTTTAAAGAGCATAGTGCAGTAATCGCCTCTAAGTTCGTAATTATCTTTGCCATCCAAACGTCCTCGTTCATCAACCCTTGTGAATATTGATAATAATCGTTTTCCACAAGATACAGCCCGAGGTGAAAGAGGTTCCGTTGAATCACTTCATTTCTCGTGTACAAATCACCGTAGTTTGGGTTGCGCTCCCACACTATAGACTGCCAATCTGCTTCAATCTCATTTAGAGTATTTATCATTGCCATCGCATCCGAGCTTCGTTGTTGTTGCTGAGCTGCTTCAGCAATTCTTTGAGATTGGCGCATTTCCAACCCAACAAAGACTAGGGACCCGATTATTCCTACAATACCTAGTAACTGTATTAACGCGTTGATATCGATCTTTCTCATAATCTCTCATTCATAATTTGGAAAGCGTTAAGATGGTTAGGTTTTCGTATGGTTTAACTTTACAACTGCATTTCCGTAAGTAGGCACCAAGTGAGCAACTCCTTACAAATTTGGTGCAAACACAGAGATAAAGGACAAAGCTTTAATACGCCGAATGAAGGTCTGGCTTGTGTGAATTCCAATTAAGGAATTCAATTAAAAAGGTTCAAGATACGAGAATACTTGATCGCCATTTGTTGCGCGTTGGCCCTTGGACCAAACATCAAACTGCCCTCATCGACTTCATTAAAAACAATGTATAGACCAGCATTCGCTGACTGAAGCCAAGCGAAACGTAAATTAGTCGACAGCACATCATCTCGCTTATTGTATTGAACAAGAGTCTGAACAGTCATGCGCGGTGTAAACGCATACGTAGCTCTGAACCTAGCAATGTCTACTTCGAAGTCGCCCCCTTCGAATGGCAGATTTATATTACTGTGGCTCCAGGTTAGTTCGCTTGTAAATTTCTCACCTATTCGGTAGCGAATAGTCGAGTCAAGGTTTTTTCTTTCGCCGCCAAAGAATCCACCAATAAAGGATCGGAAATTTACACTTAATGGCGCACTCTGATTACTCCGATACACTAATTGAGCCTCTTTATGCTTGTAATTTCCAATGGGCACCACAACNCCCTTCACGATTTCAAATGGCTCAAACACCCCTTCCTGAGTGAAGTTAGTGCCTGTATGAATTTCCATACCACTGTTAAATTCCCAGTGATTATCTATGTGAAGATATCCGGTCTGTTGATTCCCTTCGAAGTCCCAGTAACCTCGATACGTCATATGGGGACGGACTTCCTGCAACCGCCCCCAATTCTGAGGGCGATATCGATAAAGCCAACGTGCAGTATACTTACGGAAATCTTTTCGAGCTAAAAATCCAACTTCTGGATTGAAGTTCTTGCCAACTTCAGAGTACCCAGCGTAGTTTGACCAATTCTCATCGTTGTAATTCCAAGTTATGCCTCCGGCAACATCATGATCACTTAATCTAGGCGTATCAGTTTTTGAAATCCAACCTCTAACCACGGTGTAATCACCAAATCCCCATCGGCCGTCGATCGCAAAGGTTCGATTTATGTCGTCAACTGAATCGTTACTCGTAAGACTGCCTCCAGCTCTTTCAACGAACATGAAGCCAAGTGCTGACCGGTTCGGTAGCTCTTGATTGAGCCGCAATACTGAAAAGTCATTTTGAGTAGCAGCCCCATCAATGCCTTCTGTTTGCATCCGTAGTAACCCAATATTGGTACTGTTGCCAACTTTTCCTGTCAGCCTTCCTCCAGTTTCAATTGGGAATTGCGTGCCAGCATCAATGCCGATGCGACGACTGAAGAAAAGCTCAACTTCGCGGGGCTCTCCAACAGCAAACTGGCCGGCATTTTCAAGAAAAAAAGGCCTTTTTTCTGGAAAGAATAAACTGAAGCGATCTAAATTTACTTGTATGTCATCCGCCTCCACTTGAGCAAAGTCAGTATTGAAAGTGGCGTCCAATGTCAGACTTGGCGTTATACCCCACTTTACATCAAGTCCGTATTCTTCCCGAGACTGAGCAGAGGATCGGAAGCCCCCTTGCTCGTTCAAGCTCAAGGCGTAAGGGGTTAATTGAAATAAACGTTGACTTGGTACTTCTATGCCTTCTAAGTAACCTGCTTCAGACACACGATTAAGGTTGAAGTTACGGTCCAGAGGTGCCCAGTAGCTCTCTTCGTTGTTGCGACGAATGTTTCGTTGAAAATTTATCCCCCAAGTCTGCGATTCGTCACCAAGGTACCTCAGAGCAAGAAACGGTATCGCGAATTCCGCACTCCAGCCTTCATCGAATATTTGGGCTTCTACTTCCCATGTCGTGTCCCAATTAAGATTAAATCCCCCGGTGCCACCACCACGGCCACCAAAACCACCACTGCCTCCCTCATTTATCACTTGTGCATCAAATTCCATTCCAGATGGATTAGTACCGAAAACATAGCCATTCTGCCGATCCAATAGGCCATCAATTATGATCCTGAAACTGTCGGTGTCATTGAGTGGAGAATCCCTTCGACTGTCTGAAACAATAATTGATTCTGGACTGTCATCGTAGGCCATGACGCCGACGTACAATTTCTCGTCATCAAAACCTATATATACGTCTGTGGGCTGCGTCGCCGCTAGTCCCTCGTTTGGGCGCACCTGGGTGAATTTGCTGTTGGGGGTAATATCAGTCCAGGCTGGATCGTTGATAATGATCCCATCTACCTTTGGTGGTCTGGATAGCCGGGTTGCCTGAGCAATCGGGCGCGGTGACGCAGAGTTGGATTCTTGAGCTTTTACTTCTGCAAAATTGGCTAAAAGTGGAATTGCCAATGTAGCGAGAGATAATGAATTTCGATCGATATTGCAAACGAGAATCCACGTAAAAGTGGAAAACCAACGGTTTCGCAACCACCTAAGGGAAAAAGTCATCACGACTTGCAAGCTGTCTCAAACAAACTGTAATCCCTAAAATACAAGTTGCTGCATTGCGCTTTGTCCTTTAAGGGAAAATACTAGCAAAATAAGTATCGCTGATAAAAGATGCTGGACCAAAAATTTTAGCAGCCCTGAATGACCAAAATTAGTGCATAAGGAAATATTTGGGGGCAGCGGATGTCACTAATACAAATTCGAAACTGTTCGCTTGCTTTCGTTCGCAACAGTGAATTTGGTAATATTGACCAACGCGGAAGTTTAAGTTCTAGTGACCTTGGGGGAAAAGATGCCAAGCCAATGGGAAAGGTTCAAGCAAAGCAATATTGCAAAAATAGTAATTGGCTACAGTTTGGTAGTCTGGGTGCTAATCCAGTTGATCGAGGCCGTGTTGCCCACGTTCGAAACACCCCTTTGGGTTGCTCAAACACTGACTTTCTTACTCATACTGGGGTTTCCAATAGCTCTGCTTGTGGGCTGGGCCTATGAGAAGTTGCCTGCT
This sequence comes from Flavobacteriales bacterium TMED191, assembly GCA_002171975.2. Taxonomy (NCBI): domain Bacteria; kingdom Pseudomonadati; phylum Bacteroidota; class Flavobacteriia; order Flavobacteriales; species Flavobacteriales bacterium TMED191. Next base: position 5,516 of record NHIO02000036.1, on the reverse strand, counting down.
CAACATACTGATACTGACGGCGTAAAATCAGAGCCTCAGCCAGCACATTCAACTCCTAAGAAAACATTGGTCTTTGTTGGAATAGGGTCATGCGCCGTAATCGGGCTCTTTGGCTTCTATATGATGCCCTTCATCTTTGATCAGAGCTCTTTCACCTCCGAATCGAATTCATCGGTTAATATCGTACGAGACATTCCTTCCTATAATAGCCTTCGCTATGAAATCAACCTCGGCAACACTCGCGCAAGGGGGTGGGGAGCTCGAACTGATATCACGATATCGCCGAATGGAAGAACGCTCGTATATGCATCTTATGATCCCCCAACCCAATTTTTAATGCTCAAGGACATGACTAGTTTCGATGAGCCAACTATCCTCACTGAGTTGACGATGAACAATGTTTCGGGATACCCACAGTTTTCCAATGATGGTCAGTGGGTTTTTTACCATGAGGACGGCACTATTAAAAGAATTCGGGTGGAAGGTGGAACGCCTCAGACGGTAATAGCATCAGAGGCCGCTCCCAGCGGATTAGCCGTGCGAGGCCAAACGCTCGTCTACCTTGACGAAGAGTCCTCTAGTCTGAAATTTTTTGACATGGCATCGGAGCAAGCGACCCAAATAAAGGGTGACGATTCTGAGGACAAAAAATACGAATATACTTGGCCTTACCTCTTTCCCGATGGAAGATTTTTGCTTGCCACAAATGGAATTCGGGGTGGTTACGCAGATTCAAGCGTCGACCTAATCGATTTAACAACCGGAGATGTGAGAGAAATAATTCCCGTCGGCTACAAGGCGGTGTACAGCGAGTCGGGACATGTAATCTTTGCAAGAGGTGAAGCAATCTGGGCTCAGCCTTTTGATACATCGACAATGACAGTATCTGGTGACGCTGTACCTCTCATTTTTGACACGGAGATTTATGAGCAATATGGCAACGTTGGATATGCGTTGTCGAATGAAGGAAGAATGGTCTTCGTTAATGGAGGGATATCCGGAGTCGGACAGGGCAACGAGCGTCCTGTTTTTGTATCACGGAATGGTACTGAAAGAGAGTTACCGATTGAACTTGCTAATTATGGATCACCTCAGCTTAGCCCGGATAACAGGTTTTTATCAGTAATGCGGGTAGAAGAAGGAGGCTCAGATGTTTGGGTCTACGATATAGAAGCAGGAACCTTTGGAAGACGTACTTTTGATCTCACAAGCGGCAGAGCAATTTGGTCGGCCGACGGAGGTACACTTTTTTATCAATGCGAAAACGGTCTGACGGTTTGCACTGTAGCATCAAATGGAACCGCGCCTGCTCAGAAAGTTTTCAGCGTTCAAGGTTTAGCACTCCCCCACTACGAAACAAGCTCAGGGAGTTTGCTCTTGAGTGCTGGATCGAATCGTTCAGTCTTTAATGCAGACCTGAATGGCAATAGTGAAACCCTAATGACAAATCTGGCGCTTGGACCATCACTAAGCGAATTTGCTGCTTTGTCTCCAGATGAGAATTGGATAGCTTACTCGAGTAACGAAACAGGAATCTTTGAAGTGTATGTCAGACCTTACCCCAGTATAACCTCCGGTAAGTGGCAGATAAGCAGAAATGGCGGAAGATTCCCAATGTGGAGCAGCAACGAGTCAGAGCTATTCTGGTGGAACACGTACACTAACGAGATTAATGCCGCAAAGTATCAAACAAGGAATTTGGAAAATTCACCTGATGAATTTCAAATCTTCAATCCGGAACAGCTTTTCGCAGCTAACTACATGTCAAATCAATGGCCGCCTGTGGACTACAATTCCACTACGGACGAGTTCGTGTTTATAAAGGATACGCTAATCAACGCTGAAGACGTCGTCCAGAACTTAACGCATTTAGCAGTCATAGAAAACTGGTTCGATGAACTCAAGTTTCTTGTTCCCCCATCTCAACCCAAATAGTCTTTTCCACGGCTCCTTGGACCAAATTTGGACCACTGCGACGCAAGAAACAACAACTAATGACAACAAGTGGCAATAGAAAAGCTGTAGTGATACCTTATTTCAAGTGACGCAGGCTGTTGTGGTGAGTTGTNGTTGATTGTNTGCGAGGGACTCATAATCCGTCGGTCCCAGGTTCNAGTNNTGGNNGGCCCACCACTGAAAACTGTGAGACGAGCTCCCCGCAAAATATCACTATCCNAATAAATTCAACACCATGACTTGTCTGAAAGGTATGCCGAAGGAGAGCACTGCTAAAAAAATTTATGGGCAGGGAAGAATTGATATAGTGATCAACGGGTAGTGCACAAATATCAGCAAGTCCGCGTAGCTAAAGCCAGCCAGTAGTCCGGTTTGACGCACAAATCTAATTCAAAAAAAAGGAGGCTTACGCCTCCTTCCTTTTGCAAATGTAACCGCTAGGCAGCTACCCAAGAATTTCCCCGGTATACACCAGACAATATCTTGGATGACTTTCCATTTTCATTGGCAGTGTAACGAATACCCCTGTAGCAACCTGAGAAAGGAGTCACCCGTCCTCTGATTGATTTTGTGGTAGCGTCAGTTTTAAAGCCTCTGTAAAAAGAAATCATATCATCCTCCAGTTTTCGTTTCGATAAAATAGCATTTTAAAAATGCGTACCAGTCTCGCAACGCGTTCCTTCGGTAGATATCCACTCTCTTTGAGAGATTCTCAGGAATGAGAAAAGGATGGTCTAGCCCTACTTCCGTCTTATATAAAGATGAACGAACGCCTAGATTAAAGCGTTTTTTTCATTATTACAACTAAAAGGAAGAGAGACCTGCTCTTACGGATTGGCTGAAGGTGGCTGAGGCCAAGAGGGCTTTGTATGAGTATCGGAAGGATTAATTTGTCGGTATTTTTGACGGTACCTATATCAATAAAACTTTAAATATCCATATTTATCATATACTTATATAGTTTATTCAGTAGTACCCATAGCTACCAAACCACGTTATCAACCAGTACCAAAACGTACACAAAGCCCAGTAATCCTGGGCTTTTTACTTCAGTTATCTTTATTTTCCGGGAGTCACTTATTCAACCGCTTCGGCCNAGATAAGTCTAAAACTCAAATCAGTCGGGNTTTCTAACTCGAGNGAAACTNTGTAAGTCTCAGATTCTACNGTTACCTNNGGTATATCAAGCACTCCNACNTTGCNGTAATAGATGGAACTGGGAACTTCAGGCAGATTGATNCTNTCTACGGGGCCGACCNGGAAAAGTATTCCCGATGCGCTATTTTCAATCAGTTTCANGTCAAGCTTATACGCCTTGTCGTCCACCATGACCGAGGGTATTGAAAGCGAATCTANTGAGAATACNGCTTTTTCTCGCGTTATATCTTCGGGCGCTACAAAATTCATGTCAGGAANTATTGCTAANTGTTCAGNAATCGGTNAGGCTAAAAACTGGTTGAATTCANNGTTGAATTGATCGTAANTCAGGCCGAANGTGTCTTGAAAAGCACCAACNTACGTNAGTNTNTTTATCTTTGGCCACAATANCTCATGGAAAGCATTGATGTTNTTCACTTTGTTAGTGAGATAGGCTGAAGCCCACATTCCAAAAATATANGGATCNCACGAGTTGCCATANTTTAATTTNTCAATCTGGAAATTTGGGCAATTGGGGAGCATGCTNAGAATNCTTTCCATCTGAGATCGCATCAGGTNCTTCATAGAGAAATCTTCAACAGAGCCTTCAAAGATACCGAGTTTTGAAAGTTTCCTTATCGTATATTCACTGATGTAATTCGCAGAACCCTCCGCGAACGCTGTCGGACCGTATTCTGGCCTGACTGTATTGTTAGTCTCATCAACTATCTCTGTTTTCGAAAAAACGTGTTGTGCTTGCACAACGTGATAGTACTCATGAAATGCAAGGACAGCATTTTGATAGTCTTTAATATTCCAATCGGAAGGATTAGTGACGGGATCGAAAACGAAGGGCCAAGAGGCTTGGGTCGCTGTGTAGCCCCCGTTTCGGTCCATGCCGGCGTTTGCAGAGCTACTGGGTGAATTAACACTTACCTGCCGATATTGCTCCATCCAGCCCTCAAAGGTGCTCAGGTCGTTGGTGAAGAAAGTGCTGTTAGAAGAATCGGTCTTCCAATTCAGGCTAGCATGAGGATGCGCAGTCTGGCTCAAACAAATTGATTTAAGTCGATTCAGATCAGATCGAAATTGCTCGTAATACCAAAGTTGCCCCCTCTCTATTCTTCGATCACACCAAGCACTGGCCAGTTCGAGCATCGCATCAATTCCTTGCCCTACAGACCACCATTCCCACTCATATTTCCCAAAATACTTTACAGCGAGCCTCAAGTCTTTAGTTAAACCTTGCCTATTGAGTTCAGAGATATCGGAAGCAACAAAAAGTTCTGGGTAATCTTCAACTGACTGACCCCAGTCATCGGTACTTTTGAAAGGATTGAAGGGGTATACGTCGGCCACATCTGGGACGCTATCCCCATCGGAGTCGACACCCTGAGCCAGCGCTGCCACTGCGGACAAAAGTAAGAATGCGAAGATTATTCCCTTAGGAGTTTTCATATGTCGGTCGGTCTTTCCAAGCAAAGGTAAAACGTGTATCGGCTTGGTTGTTTCTCTATTCACCATACAAACACTGAGTAACTGTTTTGTGGACGAAACTAGCCAGAGTTATCCCTAAATCGTACAGTAACAAATCCACCCATAAGGAAACATGCCGATCATCCTACCCAAGAATGCGCCTAAGGGACTGCCTTAACTAAGTCGTGCTTCGAACTAACGCATTTGAATGCTACACCCTAGACGCTTTCTCGGCCGGCATACACGCTACCTTAGGACTAATTAGTACCCTTTATATTTTCCGTCCGCGTCGATAGGGAGGATCTTTATCTGTTCGCTGTAAGGTAGGTCCAAGAACACCTCGAATTCATCGTAAAATTGTTCGGGTGTCAGACCAAAAGAATCCTCGAAAGAAGCTCCCCAGCCCTTTGCTTGCAAATTAGGGAACATCGCGTCGATAAGTACACGATCGTTATCCACGTAATTGTAGAGCCAAGCGATTCCCCACGCTCCCAAACCATAAATAGCACCTTGTCCAATCTCGTGAGAGAAATCTCCTAATTTTAATCCCGGGTTCTGATTTCGGGCCTCCAAACCTCGTTGTAGTTCCATCTGCATTACGCACTCAAAGCATTCTGGTCTGGTCTTACCCTGAACTGAAACATAGCCCGATTGAATCTGTTTAGTCAGCGCGACCCATGACATGTAAACGGCAGAGCCCTCCACGAACCAGTCTGGTCCCTCAAGCGCTTTATCAGTCTCGAATAGCCTATTCCCATATTCATCTTTATTAGACAAATGAGATAAGTGGAGAACATGCCAATACTCATGAGCGGGAATTTCACTGAATCCATCAACAACGTACCAGTCTGAAAAACGGGGGTCTTTATAAAAATACCAAGGCGCGCTCGCCAGCACCAGATTAAAGCCCATGTGCGGCATGCCGCTCCGACTGGCACTCCCGTTGG
>NHIO02000035.1 GCA_002171975.2 Flavobacteriales bacterium TMED191 | reverse complement strand
GTTGACGAAAATGGTTGTTCAGTATTTATTGAAGTTGAAATTACAGAAACAGATGAAATGACTATTTCGGAGACACACTCTGACTATACAGGTTTTGGAGTTTCATGTAATGGAGCAGCTGATGGCTCTATTGATGTAACTGTAGAAGGGGGTACTGGAAACTACTCATATGTATGGATGGCGGGAAGTGCAATGATGGGCGCATCAGAAGATGTTGATGGCTTACCAGCAGGAACATACTCAGTTACAGCAACAGATGAAAATGGTTGTTCAGTATCTATCGAAGTCGAAATTACAGAAACAGATGAGATGACTATTTCAGAGACACACTCTGACTATACAGGCTTTGGTGTTTCATGTAATGGAGCAACAGACGGTTCTGTTAATGTAACTGTGGAAGGAGGTACTGGAAACTATACATACGTTTGGTCAAATGGTGCTGATACAGAGGATCTTTCTGATTTAGGAGCAGGAACGTATTCGGTTGTAGCAACAGATGAAAATGGTTGTTCAGTATTTATTGAAGTTGAAATTACAGAAACAGAAGCCATGGTAATATCTGCAACTCAATCTGACTATACAGGTTTTGGAGTTTCATGTAATGGAGCAACAGACGGTTCTATTGATGTTACTGTAGAAGGAGGTACTGGAATTTACTCATATGACTGGTCAAATGGAGCATTTACGGAGGATGTTGATGGCTTATCAGCAGGAACATACTCAGTAACAGTGACTGACGAAAATGGTTGTTCAGTATTTATTGAAGTTGAAATTACAGAAACATTTGAAATGACTATTACGGAGACACACTCTGACTATACAGGCTTTGGAGTTTCATGTAATGGAGCAGCTGATGGCTCTATTGATGTTACTGTAGAAGGAGGTACTGGAATTTACACATATGACTGGTCAAATGGAGCAACTAGTGAGGATCTTTCTGACATAGGAGCAGGAACATACTCAGTAACGGCAACAGATGAAAATGGATGTTCAGTATCTATCGAGGTTGAAATCACAGAAACAGAAGAAATGACTTTAGTTGTTGATGATGTTATCCCGGGTCCACATATTCTTGGGGATATTGATACAGGTTCAGGTTTAATTGGCGTAACAATTAACGGTGGTGCTGGGAACTATACACATTCTTGGTCAGCAATTTTAGCAGATGGCTCTTCGTTTGATGCTTCCTCTGAAGATTTAGCAGACCTATTTGCAGGAACGTATTCGTTGACAGTAACTGATGAAAATGGATGTACTGTTTCAGTTGATGTAACAGTTCCATTTATTTCTCCATCAGATTGGGATGTTGTAGAAACACCTTTCTTCCATCAAATTGAAGTTCCTTCTAATGCTAATATAACAATAGATTATGATGCAATAACTTACGGAGATTACATTGCAGTAGGTTTTGGTGTTGAGGTTAATCAAAATGGGGAGATGGTTTCAGGGTCTATTGGTGGTATGATGATGTGGAATGGTTCATTTGATATATTAAATGCTTATAGTAGTGTGTTCGAAACAGGCGATGTTTTTGAGTGGTTGATATGGGATTCATCTACAGGTATGTATTATGCAGCAGATGCAGTTTATGATGAAAGTTATGATGATACTGATGAATTTGTTGTTGGCGGACTATCACATGTTATAGATATTATAGCAAGAACAATTTTTGCACAAACAATTGATCTACCTTCAGGATGGGGTATTTACTCTACATTTATATCTCCTGCAGACGGTTCACTTGAAACGGTTCTGGGTGATGTAGTTGAAAATTTAATTATCATGAAGGATGAAGAGGGTGCTGTATATTGGCCCTTATTAGGAATGAACTTTATAGGCTCTTTAACAGATGGAGAAGGTTATCAGATTAAGATGGGTGCTGGTGATTTATTAGAAATTTCAGGAGATTTAATCCCATCTGATTTTGAAATGTTCATGCCTTCAGGTTGGAGTTATATTGCTTACCTACATCAGACTGCAGGTGGAGCAGAGGCCATGATGGCGCCATTAGCAGAGAATCTAGTTATATTAAAAGATGGAGCGGGTGCTGTATACTGGCCAATCATTGAGGTTAATGCTCTTGGTGGTGGTTCAGGTATGATGAACCCAGGTCTAGGTTATCAAATTAAGGTTGCTAACGACGCAACTTTCTCTTACCCGGCTATTGAGGGAGGTAGATTTGCATATAGCCCAACACCAATTTATCCTTTAACAAAGTATTCAGAATCTACTAATACAGGAAGTAATATGACAATTGGTATTCCTGTAGATTCTTGGGAGAACATGCCTCAGGAAGGAGATGAGATTGCTGCATATTCTGAAAATGGTATGTTAGTTGGTAGTGTTACTTATACAGGAGCTGCAACAGCCCTAACTGTTTGGGGAGATGATGCTACTACTGAAGAAGTAGAAGGTTTATTAGATGGTGAAGAGGTTACATTTGAACTTTGGAGAAAATTCGAAGATAAGATAGAAGTTCTTGAAGTTAAGAGCTGGGTTGAAGGAAGTAATATATATTCTGAAAATGGCATTTCTATTGCAGGAAATATTACAACAATGGTAGAGGGCATGGGATATGAGTTATATCCAAATGTTCCAAATCCATTTGGTTCTTCAACATCAGTTAGCTTCTTTGCTCCTAGAACAGGCGATGTAATGATAGGCGTATATGATATGTTAGGGAATTTAGTAAAAGAACTTACTAATGAAACGTATGATTCAGGAATGTATACATTGAAGTTTAATTCAGATGATGTTGCTCCGGGAACATATTTCATGCGAATGACTGCTTCGGGATACTCAGTTACTAATACAATGAATATTGTAAAATAATAAATGCAATTATTCAACAATATTTAAATACTGTAAAGTGATTAATAGATTATTAGTTTTTATAGTTTTAGTACCTATAACTATACTTGCTCAGAGTGATACAATATTTACTAGTGATACAACTATCTCATCAGTTAGAGTTATTAATATGTCGGATAACTTGCTTAGATATTTTTATATAGATTCTAATAAAAAAAAGCAATCATCGATACTGTTGCAAGATGTAGATAGAATTTCTTATGAAAGCAAAAGCATAGAAATTTTCTGTGATTTAATATCAATTAGGAAATTTTTAGGAACAAAAGAAGATATATCAATAAATTATGGCAACCGAGACAGTTTATGGACCAGTGATAAAATGTTTACATTAGTAGCTAGTGACTTAAAAAAATATAGCTCTGTTATTGATGCATTAAATTATATGGGAAGCGAAGGTTGGAAGGAAATTAGCTCATATAGTACATCCCATAATTCATATATTGTTAAACATTATGTATTAAAAAAAGAAATAAAAAAATGAAACGCTTATATACTCTTACTATTTTACTGATATTTAATCAGCTCTCTGCTCAGATCAATGATTGTGATTGTGCTAATCGTTATCAAGAAGAAGTCTTCAACGATATTACTGTTGAAACCAATGTTACATATTCTGATATATATAATTTAAAAATGGATATATATCAGCCAAGTTCAGACGTTGATTTATGCACAAATAGACCCTTAATTATTTTAGCTCATGGAGGTTCTTTTATTGGAGGATCCAAAAGTAATCCTACCATGGTTGATTTATGTGAAACTTTTGCAAAAAGAGGTTATGTAGCAGCTTCAATAAATTATCGACTTGCTACTGATCCTACTGTATTAGGTTTTGCAGGATTTATATGGATGACAAATTTAGAAAATGGTATTAAAGTCATTTATAGTTCTATGACTGACGCAAAAGCGGCAGTTAGATTTTTCAGAAAAGAATTTGCAGAACTTAGTAACCCTTATGGTATTGATCAGAATCAAATTTGGATGGGAGGTAATTCTGCAGGTGCTTGTTTAGGACCACATATGAGTTATATTGAAACTGTCGAGGAATTTGTTTCAGGAATTGATGAAAGTGGACAAGATTATGCTCTTGATCTAGCAACTATTAATGGAGGTATGGAAGGAATGAGTGGAAATGAAGGTTATTCATCAAACATTAGCGGTATGATTAATTTAGCAGGTGCTTTACACACAGTTAATTGGATTGACGATACAGATTTAACACCTATTGTTAGCTGCCATGGAACAGAAGATGAGACGGTACCAGATGAATGTGGAACGATATTAAATAGTCCAAATAATCTAACTGCTTGTGGAAGCATGGCAATTCAGCCAATTATATCAAAATACGGTGTTTCTAATGACCTTTTAATATATGATGGCGCAGGACATTGTCCGTGGGATTTAAATGCTGGAGACAAACAGGAAATGATTGATTTTGTAACGACATTTGTCTATAATCATATAGACTGCAATAACATAGAACTAAATGAACTCAATAAATCAAGAGAACTGATATATAGAAAAGATATTTTAGGTAGAACTGTTAAGTTTAATAATAAAGGATTTATTTTTAATGTGTATAAGGATGGATCAGTCCAAAAAAAATTTATAATTAATTAATAAGAAATTAATTGAATCTAAATATATATAAAGCTTCTGCTGGCTCAGGAAAAACCTACACACTGGTCAAGGAATATATTAAAAAGCTTTTATCCAACAAAAATAATAATCCGCATCGTGAATTATTAGCAATTACATTTACTAATAAAGCTTCATCAGAGATGAAAACTAGAATTATCTCTACGCTTTATGAATTTTCTAAAGTCAAGCATGCATCTTCATATGATTCTATATATAATACTATAAAATTAGAGTTAGCTTACAGTGATGAGCAATTAATAATTGAGTCAAAAAAAGCTCTTTCACAAATATTGCATTCTTATAGTTTTTTTTCAGTTTCAACGATTGATAAATTCATTTATAAAATAATTAAAGGATTTAGCTATGAATTAGAGCTCCCTTCAAATTTTGAGGTAGAACTTGATAAGGATAATATCATCCAGGAAGGTGTTATGTCATTATTGGATGAAATAGGTTTTGACACTCAATTAACAAATAAATTATTAGCGTATTCTGATTATAAAACTAATCAAGATAAAAATTGGGATATTCAAGAAGATTTACTACAAGTTAGTAAGGAATTATTTAAGGATCAAAAATTCATTTTCATTAATGAATTAATGGATCTAAAATCTATTTCTTTACGACAGAAAGAGTTAATAAAAAGTATTAATCAGTTTGAAAAAAGTATTCTTAACTATCAAAAGAATCTATCAAATCTTATCCAAGGAATTCCCGCATCTGTTTTCCCATATAAGGCATTGCCAACGTATATTCAAAAACTAAAAAGGACACCATTTAAAGAGTTAGAAATATCAATTACAACTAATAAACGTATCTACAATTCATTAATTAATAATGTTTGGGCAAAAAAAACTGCAAGTATAAATGAAAAAAACCAAATCAATCAGATTAGCAATACTTTAAATTCTTCATTGAATAATTTAATAAAATATATAGATGCTAACTACCCAATATATAGATTTAATAAAAAATGCTATAGTTCTTTGTTTTTAGTATCAGTTTTAGGAAGAATAGATCAAAAAATAGCAAGTATCAAACAAGAAAATAATATTATTCATATTTCAGAGTTTAATCAGATTATCTTTAGATTTTTGATGAAAAATTCAGTTCCCTTTATTTATGAAAAAATAGGAACAAGATATAATCATTATTTTATCGATGAATTTCAGGATACATCTATTATGCAATGGCGTAATTTGTTCCCATTAGTAGAGGAAAGTGTATCTAAAGGCGGCTCATGCTTAATTGTTGGAGATGGTAAACAGGCTATTTATAGATGGAGAGGTGGCGATGTTGAGCAGTTTTTAGAAATATGTGATTCTAATAGACAAGGTGTAGCATCATTAAATACAAATTATAGAAGTGGCAAGGAAATAGTAAATTTTAATAATGAATTTTTTAAATTTTTATCTAAAAAATTAACGGGGAACTATAATCGCCTATATAATAAGTTAGATCAAAAGTCAGCTAAAAATTTAAGTGGTTTTATAGAGTTATCTTTTTTAGACGAGAAAGGGCAAAAGTTAGATTCAGAAACACTCAAATTAATTTGTGAAAAAGTTAAGGATACTGTTAATGATGGTTACTTGTATAAGGACATTTCTATTTTAACAAGAAATAATAAAGAAATTACAAAAATTGCCGCATTTTTAACAGAAAATGACATTCCTATTATTTCATCAGAATCATTATTAATAAAGCATTCTTTATCTGTTGAGTTTCTTTTAAATAATTTGCTAATTATTCAGAATCAATCTGACCATTTTGCTAAAGCAAATTTATTAGAGTATTTGATAAATAATAATATGATTATGCAAAATAAAATTAGCGTTCATCAATTTATTAGTGAAAATTCTCAAACTACAAATAAAGAGTTCCAACATCTATTGAATCAATTTGGCTTTAATTTTTACTTAGAAAAATTAACCAATATTAATTTATACGAGCTTGTCGAAAGGTTAATCAGAATCTTTAGTTTAAATAAAAAAGATAATATCTACATTAATTTTTTTTTAGACTTTGTTTTTGAATTTTCAACAAGGTTTAAAAGTTCGATTACTGATTTTTTATATTATTGGGGTCAAAAAAAAGATACTGCTTCTATTATTATTCCGGAAGGAATAAATGCAGTAGAAATTATGAGTATTCATAAGTCAAAAGGCTTGCAGTTTCCGGTTGTTATCTTTCCATTCGCTAATTGGAAAGATGACTTAGGTAAAGATCAAAAATGGTTTAATGTATCAAGTTTCTTTACTGGAAAAAAAGATAATGAACCAGTTATAACTTTATTGCCATTGAAACAAGAAATAGAATCATGGCCTAAGCCATTCCCTCAAGAGTATGTAAATCATAAAATACAAGTTTTATTGGATAATATTAACCTTTTATATGTTGCTATGACAAGGCCCGAAGACAGGTTATATATTATTAGTAATCTTGATTCAAGAAGAGGTAATATATATCATTATTTTCTTGAATTTTTAACCGCTCAAAAAAATGCAAGTTTTGTTGAAAATAATTTTCAATCTGGGGAAAAATTAACTTCACATACTAAAATCAGTCCTGTTCAAAATCCTACAATTAAAAATATTGTTTCCATAGGTTGGCGCAATAGATTGAGGATTAGAAAAAATCATGTTATTAATAAAAATGTCAAGCAAAAGTACTCAATTGTATGGGGTGATTTAATTCATAAAATAATGGCAGGAATTAATACTAAGGATGATATTGATAAAATGCTTGATCACTTAGAAGTCGAAACAAAATATAGTTTAGAAATTTATAATAAAATAAAAAACCAAATATTGAGAATTATAAATAGCGACAAAATTTCACACTTATTTCAAGTTAAATTAAAAATATATTCAGAGACTAGCATTCTAAGTGAAGATGGCCAGATATATAGACCAGATAGGGTTGTTGTTAATAACAATATTGAGGCTAGTTTGATAGATTATAAAACCGGCAAAAAGCATGCTTCACATAAGCAGCAGATGCATAAATATGAAGAAGTATTAATAAAATTAAAATTTAAAAAAGTGCATAAATATATAGTTTATTTAACTGATGGTGACATAATAGAAGTAAAATGAGAAATTCTTTTTTATCTAAAATATCAAAAATTCTTCTTTCAAAGAATAAAAATGATTTGTCTGATTTAATCATTGTTTTCCCTTCAAGAAGGGCTTCCTTATTTTTTGCAGATCAAGTTTCAAAAGAAATATCCAGCCCTATTTGGCTTCCTCCATTTTATTCAATAGATGATTTTATTTTTAGTGTGACAAAACTAAAGCCTGTTAGCAAATTGGAATTATTCTTCGAATTTTACAGTATTTATATTAATAGTGTAGATAGTCCACATGATGTAGAAAAATGCCATCGATGGGCAGAAATGTTGCTTAATGACTTTGATGAAATAGATAGGTCACTTGCATCTGCGTCGGAGATATTTAATTATTTATCAGATGTTAAGCGAATTGAAAATTGGCATTTAGAATTAGAAAAAAATCACGAGGAGATTGAGTATTATTTGCACTTTTATAGTTCTTTAAATAGTATTTATAATTTATTACGACAAACACTGCTAAGTAAGAATACTGCTTATACTGGATTGGCACAAAGGTTAATTGCTGAGGATTTGGGTTTACTAAAATCTTGGTTAAAAGAAAAAGATAAAAAACGAATAGTTTTTATTGGCTTAGATGCTTTAACAATGTCCCAAGAAGTAATAATTGATCATTTAATAAAAGAAGAAATTTGTGATATTTTTTGGGATTCGGATGAGTATTTTGTTAGCAATTTAGAGCAAGAGTCAGGAAAGTTTTTGAGGAAATATAGAAAAAAATGGCCTGATGTTTTGTCGCAGCATAATAATGATTTTTTATCACTAAAAAAGAATATTAAAATAATTGGAGCAACAAAAAATATTAGTCAAGTAAAATTACTGGCAAATTTTTTAAATGAAAAGTCATTTAGCACAGAGGAGTTAAAAAAAACAGCTATAATTTTACCTGATGAAGATTTACTATTAGCAGTTTTAGAGTCAATACCTGAAACTGTAGCTAATATTAATGTTACAATGGGTTATAAATTATCGAATCACCCTGTTATTTCTATGTTTAATGATGTCCTAAACCTGTATCTTAATGCTAGATATATATATAGGGATCAAAAAAAATCTCAAAAAAATTATAATGCTAAAGATATTTTAAAGATTTTAAGAAACCCTTATTTTAAGTTAATCTTAGGTTCAAAGTTTGCGGATTTAGATCAACTAATTAAATCTTTAAATAAAGCAAGTTTAAATTACTTAAGCTACCATGACTTGAGTCAAATATTTCCTATGTCAGGCAGTTCTTTGTTTGACAAAATACTAATAGGTTTTTTTGAAAATCATAATGATATATTAAGCTTATTTCAAGAACTTTTAAGTCGTTTATTAAATCTAGATCGGGATATTTCGAGTGAAGATATCTTCCTTGAAGAATGTTTGTATGCAATACAAGAGCATTTGTATATTTTAGGGCAGTTTTTAGCCAAAGTCAACTACAATATTGAGCTTAAGTTATTTGTTAGATTCTTCAACCAAATTATTAATTCTATTAAAATTAATTTTTCTGGGGAACCACTAAATGGTTTACAAATAATGGGAATGTTAGAATCACGGACGATAGATTTTGATAATGTTTTTATATTGTCAGCAAATGAAAATAATTTGCCGCCATCGATTAATCATAATAGTTTTGTGCCATTTGATATAAAGTTGAAATTTGGAATTAGGACCAGTCTTGATTTAGATGCAATATATGCTAGTAATTTTTTTAATTTAATAAAAAGAGCTCCCAATACTTATATAATATACAATCAGGATTATTCGTCATACTCTTCATCGGAAAGGAGTCGATTTATCAACCAGTTAGTTTATGAAATAAAACCATTATTGACAACTAATATCATTATTGAAGAAGAAACTACAATGAATGCTTTTAGTTTAGTAGAAAATAATCATAATACAATTTTAAAACAAAAAGATAATTATTTGTTTCAAAAACTAACTGATTTACTTCATTTTGGTTTATCAGCGAGTGCATTAAATTTATACAATTTATGTCCAAGACAATTTTATTATGAAAAAATCATAGGGATTTCAGAAATAGAAGATTTGAGTGTTAATATGAATTCTGCAACAATCGGATTAATTACCCATCGTGCATTAGAATTATTATATAGACCTTATTTAAATATACTTTTAAGTATTCATGATATGAATAATATTTATAATAAGATTGATACTGAAATATATAATGCATTCAAACAAAATAATATAGATAATTTTTCTAAAGGAAAGAACTTATTAGCGTTTGAAGCTATTAAGCGTATTATAAAAAACTTTATAAAATCAGAATTAGATTTAGTTCGAAATGGTAATAAAATCATTATTAAATTTTTAGAGCAATCATTTTCCAGCCCTATAAAGTTTATAAATAAATTTTCTAATAAGCTTATTTCAGTAAATTTAAAAGGCAACATAGATCGTGTTGATACTTTTAATGGGAACCATAGAATTATTGATTATAAAACAGGTTTTGTGAGTAATTCAGAATTAAAATCTGAAAATTTAATGGACTTGAGTTTAAAGCCAAAGTTACTTCAACTATTAATGTATAGTTGGTTGCTTAAAAATCATAACAATGCGCAAAATTTTCTTGTTAAAGCCGGTATTATTAATTTACGTACTAAAGCTTTTCAAATTCAAAACGCGGAAGTAAATAATAGTTTAACGATAAATAATTCAGTTTTAAAGATATTTGAAAGCGAAGTAATTAATATGATTTCTCAAATGTTTGACCCAAAAGTATCCTTTGAACATTTAGATAAGGATAGACCATGTTATTTTTGTGATTAATACAAAAAATTATTGTAAGGATATTTTTTTTCTTGAATCTTTTTTATCTTTTCATAAAGGCATTCTTTTAGGCTATTTGTATTAGTTTTCTTTGTACAGGAAATAAATACTGTGCTAATATTTTCTTTGGCCATCCATGTTTTTTGCCAATATTCTAACGACAGGTTTTCTCTTTTTAGTGGACTTAAATCATCATAGTCTTTTTCTATGTACTTAAATTGATCAATTTTATTAAATACAATCACCTGTTCTTTTCCCACACAATTTATTTCATTTAATGTTTTTTCAACTGCCTTAATATGTTTTTCAAAGCCAGGGTTTGAAATATCTACAACATGTATTAAAAGGTCAGATTCATGAACTTCGTCCAATGTAGATTTAAAAGCTTTTACTAATTGAGTTGGAAGTTTTCGAATAAAACCAACAGTATCAGATAACAAAAATGGAAGATTGTTAATAACAACTTTTCTTACAGTGGTATCAAGTGTCGCAAATAATTTATCCTCAGCCAAGACATTAGATTTGCTAAAAAAATTCATAATTGTTGATTTACCAGCATTTGTATATCCAATGAGAGCAACTCGGATTAAACGGTCTCGACCTTTTCTTTGTGTTGTCATCTGTTTATCGATTTTGTCTAATTTTTTTTTAAGTAATGAAATTTGCTGTCTAATAATTCTTCTATCTGTTTCAATTTCTTTTTCTCCGGGTCCTCGCATCCCAATCCCACCCTTTTGCTTTGATAGATGCGTCCAAAGATTAGTAAGTCTTGGTAAAAAGTACTGATGCTGAGCCAACTCTACTTGAATTTTTGCAATAGCAGTTTTTGCTCTTAAAGCAAAAATGGATAGAATCAAATTTGTTCTATCGACCACTTTACAATTTAAAATATATTCCAAATTTTTTTGTTGAGATGGGGTAAGTTCATCGTCAAATATTGCCGTATCAATACTGAAGTTTTTTATGAAATCAGCAATTGTATATATTTTTCCCTTCCCTAAAAATGTTTTTGAATTTATAGAGTTTATTTTTTGTTTGAAAATTTTAATTACTTCCCCTCCAGCAGTATAAGTAAGAAATGTCAGCTCTTTTAAATATTCTTCTATCTCTAATTCATTGTCTTTTGCTGTTATAGCTCCAATAAGTATTGTTCTTTCCATAATTGATATAAATATAGGTTTTAATAAAATACAATAATGAATAGGCTTATATAGTTTGGCATAACATTTGATTTTATATTGGTATAACAAAATTATAATTATTATGATGAAGAGAAATTTTATAACATTATTCATAATTGCATTTTCACTGCAATTATCAATGTCAAAAGATTTATTTAAAGTCTATTACCCATCTAATGAGTCATATAATATCATTAGCGAGTCATATCCTGGAATTGATATGTCATTGATCCATGATAGTATTTTATTTTTACAATTAAATCAAGATGAACTTGAATATATACTTAGACATGATGTTAGTTTTTTGCACATTTCCTTTCCATTTTTCAATCAAAATAGCTTTAATTTAGAACTAGAAGAATTTAAGGTCTCTCCAGAAAACTTATTTGTTACAAGACACACAAATAGGGGTATTATTAAAACTCTACATACTTCGGAGATAAAATCATATAGAATAATTAATAATGATGATTTAGATGGTGTATTTATATTTTCGCCGAATGGAGCAAAAGCTATCATTACAATTCAACAAGAGATATATCAGATAAGTTTGTTAAATACAAAAGAGTTAGATTTAGAAACGATTTATTACATTTTAAATGTTAAAAACAGTCCTAAGGATTTTGATTTTATATGTTCATCAGATTTGTTGCAAAATACTATTGATGTTTCTAATATAAGCCACAATTCATCATCTGTGTCTAAATGTGTTGATATTGCTATAGAGATTGATTATTTTACTTTTCAATCTTTTTCAAGTTTTCAAGAAGCCATAGATTGGGCTTTAGAAGTTTTAGCAGTAGTAAGCGAACTTTTTGTTGAAGAGGTTAATGTTGGACTTAAGTCTAGCTCAGCACAAGTTTGGGAAGTAGAAGATCCATATGCATCTTTTATTGATTCTCCACAAGATATGTTGATTGCTTTAAGAGATAATTGGTATGCTAATGAATTATTTTCATCTGTTAGCAGGGATTTAGTACACCTTTTTTCTAAGAGAGATGACACGGGTACAGGGGGAATTGCATTTTTGAATGGTATAGGCAGTCAATGGAATGGCTATGGTTTTAGTAGTAATTTAACGGGAGATTCCGATTACATTGATTTACCTGTTCCTTATTTTTTTTGGAATATATATTGTTTTGCACATGAACTTGGTCATAATTTTGGAGCAAATCATACTCAGTGGTGTGGTTGGGAGGGCGGACCAATTGATAATTGCGCAAGTTTAGAGGAAACTTCATCCTCTCAATGTCAAGATTATCTTAATAACCCTCAACCACAAATAGGCACTATAATGAGCTATTGTCACACTTGGTCATATGATTCAGGTGGTGGTATAATCTTGAAATTTCATAATCTCATTAAAAACACTATAATGTCATATGTAGAAATGCAGAACATAGAACCTTGTAATGATGAAAATATGATTGTTTTAGGCTGCTTAGATACGAGTGCGTGTAATTATGACCAATTTGCTAATACTGATGATGATTCATGCATATATGCAGATATAGGCTATGATTGCTTTGGCAATTGTTTAAATGATTCTAATGTTGATGGACTATGTGATGATGCGGAATTAAATTTAGTGAATAATCAATTGTCATTAATCAATATATACCCCAACCCTACAACTAAGTATTTAAAATTTGCATTTAATTCAATTATTGGAGATGTGTTTTCACTAAAGCTATTTAATGCTATTGGTAAGCTAATTTTATACAAAACTCATGTGGGGCATAGTACAGAAATAGATGTTTCAAATTTACCTTCAGGAGTATACAATGCACAATTATTAAAAAGCTCGAATGATTTTAATAATAATGAATTGATACATAAAAATATAATAATTCAGTAGTTAAATAAATAAAAAATATACTACATTTGGAATGTTAATTTAAATTGTTAAAACTATGGGATTAGTAGGTGGCTTAGCGCCAAGTTTTAAAGCAAGTGCAATTATTAACGGAGGAGATTCTGTTAATGATTTCTCACTAGATCAATTCGTAAATAAGAAATACGTAATTCTATTTTTTTATCCAAAAGACTTTACTTTTGTATGTCCTTCAGAACTGCATGCTTTTCAAGCTAAACTAGCTGAATTTGAAAAAAGAAATTGTGTTATTGTGGGGTGTTCTACCGATACTGCAGAGACTCACTGGGGTTGGTTGCAGTTGCCAAAAAACAAAGGTGGCATCAAAGGGATTACATACCCTTTAGTCGCTGATTCTAATAAAATTATATCTGATGCCTATGATGTTTTAAATGGTGAGTATGATTATAATGAGGAGGGTGAGTTAGTTGCAACTGGAAGTATGATAGCTTACAGAGGGTTATTTTTAATTGACAAAGAGGGGGTAGTACAACATCAATTAGTTAATAATCTCCCATTAGGAAGAAATGTAGATGAAGCAATAAGAGTTTTAGATGCATTACAATTTCATGAGGAAAATGGCGAGGTTTGCCCAGCTAACTGGAAACCTGGTGATGATGGCATGAAGGAATCACATGAAGGTGTTGCAGATTATTTAAGTTCACATTAAACCAAGATTAGATTTAACTTTTCTAAGTACATTCTTTGCAATTTCGCTGGCTTTTTTAGCGCCATTAGTTAGTTCATGATTTACGACGTCGGGCTCATTTATTAGTCGTTTATAATTATTTCGGGGCTCTTTAAAGTTTTCCAATATAAGATTAAATAATTCTTTTTTTGCGTGCCCATAACCGTAACCACCTTTTAAGTACTTAAGTTTTAAATCCTCTACTTGGACTTTAGAGCCTATTAATTTATATATTTGAAAAACATTACATTCATCAGGATTTTTAGGTTCTTCTAAGCCTTTACTGTCGGTTTTAATACTCATAATTTGTTTTTTTAGTCTTTTTTCATCTTCAAAAACATCAATAGTATTTCCGTATGATTTACTCATTTTTTGACCATCGGTACCAGGAATAATCATACTTTCTTTTTTTAATTTTGCTTCAGGGACGGTAAATGTTTCTCCGTATATATTATTAAATTTATTTGCTATATCTCTTGTTATTTCTAAATGTTGGATTTGATCTTTTCCTACAGGCACAATATTGGCATTATATAAAATAATATCTGCCGCCATTAATACTGGGTATGTAAATAAACCTGCGTTTACATCAGATAGTTTTTCGGATTTATCTTTAAAAGAGTGCGCATTTGCCAGCATTGGATATGGTGTGATGCAGTTTAGGTACCACATAAGTTCTGTTACTTGAGGAATATCAGACTGTCTATATAAGATGTTTTTCTTAGTATCTAGGCCACAAGCGATCCATGCAGCCGCAGTTTCTAAGGAATTTTTTAAAAGTTGCTCTTTATTTTTTATAGTTGTTAGAGCATGAAGATCGGCAATGAATAATAATGATTCATTTTTTTTAGAAAGCTCAATTGCTGGTAACATTGCTCCTAAAACATTTCCTAGATGTGGTGTTCCTGAGCTTTGTATACCCGTTAAAATTCTAGTCATTTTTAAAGTTAGATTTAAAAATCTAAAATACATAAAATAGATTTATAATAAGTTATAACTTTACTTTTACTATGAAATTATTTAATGTCTTTTTTCTTGTTTGGAGAACATGGTTATGGATTTCGGTTTTGTTTGGGTTAATTATTTTTTCACCCGTTGCACTTATAGTTATCCATTCATATAAAACATATTGGATATTTCATCTTTTTTGTAAGTATTGGTGCAGATTTGTTTTGATAATTAATGGTTTTTGGTTTCATCTCAAAATTGATAATAGTATTAATTTAAATGATGCATATATTATTTGTCCTAATCATACTTCAAAGTTTGATATTATTTTATTATTTGCTACTTTCCCAAGAACCTTTGTTTTTCTAGGGAAGGAAAATGTAAGTAATATTAAATTTTTTGATTGGTTTTATGCTAAAACGATGATCACTTTTAAAAGAGGTAATGTATCATCATCTTTTCGTGCATATCGCAAAGCAGATAAATTATTAAAAAAACGAATAAGTATTGTGATTTTTCCCGAAGGAGGTGTGCCAGATCCAGAAATAGTATTAGATGAATTTAAATTGGGCGCCTTTAAATTGGCAATTAGTAATCAGGTCCCAATAATTCCCATTACTTTTGTGGATAATAAGAGAAAATATCCTGAGAATAAATTAAATTTATCACTAGGTTTATTTAGAGTATTTATTCATAAGCCCTTGCTTACTAACTTTATGAATAGTTCTAATTACAATGAATTAAAAGAATCAACTTATAATATTATTTACCAAACCTTAATAAATTATGAAAATAAATGAAGAAAAAGTTCGAAAACTAGCTATCTTATCTCAGATAAATTTAGAAGATGAGGAAATAAAAAAATTATTTTCAGATTTTAAGCAAATACTATCTTTTGTTGATAAGTTAGAAGAAGTAGATACTTCTAATATAGAGCCGCTCACTCACATACATCCGTTATTAAACATAAATCGTGATGATACGGTATACCATCATGATATAAAGCAGGAATGTTTAAATAACTCAGCACATCATAATAGTGATTATTTTAAGGTGCCGAAAGTCATCAAATAATAGTAAATCGAAATTAGCTTAATTATTTATTGGCAGTGTAGGTTAAATGCATTAATTAAATTTTCTGCAATAACATGTTTCAAATTACCTTCAATTTCATGTCTTTCAATAAAATGCACTATTTCACCATTTTTGAATAATGCAATTGATGGAGATGACGGAGGATAAGGATCCATATATTCCCTAGCTCTTTGAGTTGCTTCTTTGTCTTGACCCGCAAAAACAGTTGTGAATTTATCAGGTCTAATTGCATTTTGAGTAGAAAGAATAACCCCTGGACGAGCACTGCCTGCAGCACATCCACATACAGAGTTAATAAAAATCAAAAATGTTTGATTTTTATTATTAAATAATTCATCTACTTCTTCACTTGTAGTTAGTTCATTAAATCCAGAGGAAGTTAGTTCTTCTCTCATGGGTTTACATAGTTCTTCTGGATACATAATTTAATTTTCTTTCAAGTTACGTTTTTTTTTAAAAAAATCAGATAATAATAAACTAGATTCATACTGTAAAATCCCTTTAGTTATTTTTGTTTTGGGGTGTATAAGATTATTTTTGAATTGACTAAAGCCTTTTTTCCGATCTTCTGCTCCATAAACTAAATGACCTAGTTTGGCCCAATACATAGCACCACTGCACATGTTACAGGGTTCTAGTGTTGTGTACAGTATGCATTCATTTAAGTATCTTGATTGTAGATAGTTGCATGCTGCTGTAATAACTTGTATTTCTGCATGAGCAGTTGGATCACAAAGTTTTATACATAGGTTATAAGATTTTGCAATTACGATATTTTCATGAACGACTATAGCACCCACAGGGACCTCATCCTCTGTCGCTCCCCTTTCAGCTTCGATCAAAGCTTTTTTCATATAAAACTCGTGAGAATTATTCATAATATAAATGTATGTAAATTATAAAGATGTCCAGAATTCTTGTTCCATTTTTGTACTTTTACCTGAAATAAATATTATGAGTTATAGAACAGCAAATAACGGGGAATTACGAAAAGATAACGTAAATAGCATAGTAACTTTATGTGGATGGATTCAAAAAATAAGGAATCTAGGTGGTATGACTTTTATAGATTTAAGAGATAGATACGGAATTACACAGTTAGTTTTTGATTTGGATTCAGATGCTAAATTGTGCGAAAAAGCTAGAAAGTTAGGGCGAGAATATGTTGTTAAAATTGAAGGTCTAGTTGTCCTTAGGTCATCTATTAATAAGTTAATTCCAACTGGTGAAATAGAAGTTGAGGTAAAATCTTTAATTATTTTAAATACTTCAAAAACACCACCGTTTACAATTGAGGATCAAACTGACGGAGGTGACGAGTTAAGAATGGAATATAGATATTTAGATCTCAGAAGAAGGCCAATTCAAAAAAATTTAATTATGAGATCAGATGTGACTTTCTTCACTAGAAACTTTCTAAAAACCAATGGTTTTCTAGAAATTGAAACTCCTGTGTTAATTAAATCTACACCTGAAGGAGCAAGAGATTTTGTTGTTCCCTCAAGACTTAATTTAGGTGAATTTTACGCTTTGCCACAGTCACCCCAAACATTTAAACAATTATTAATGGTCTCAGGATATGACAAATATTATCAAATTGTGAAATGTTTTCGTGATGAAGATTTTAGGGCTGATAGACAACCTGAATTTACACAAATTGACTGTGAGATGGCATTTGTTGATACTGAAGATATCTTACATATCTTTGAAGATTTTATAAAAGAGATTCTCTTTAAAGTCAAGGGGGTTAAAATTAATAAAATACCAAGAATGACTTATGATCAAGCTATTAAGGATTATGGCACTGACAAACCTGACCTCAGGTTTGATATGCGAATCAAAGATTTAAGTACTGTATGCAAAGGTCAAGGCTTTAAAGTCTTTGATAATGCAGAATCTATTTTAGGAATTGTTGTTAAGGGAGGGGCTGAGTTGTCAAGAAAACAAATAGATTCATTAACAGAATGGATAAAAAGACCACAAATAGGTGCTTCAGGTTTGATTTATTGTAAGTTTAATGGTAGTGCAGATTACAAATCTTCAGTAGACAAATTTTTTAGTAAAATTCACTTAGAACAATGGAAGGAAAAGAGTGAGGCTAATTACGGAGATTTACTCTTAATCATTGCCGGAGAAAAACAAAGCACAATAAATGCAATTAGTAATCTAAGATTAGAAGTAGCAAATCGTTTAAGTCTTCGTGACCCAAATAAGTTTGCCCCTGTTTGGGTTACAGATTTCCCATTGTTTGAGTTTGATTCAACATCAGGACAATATCATTCTATGCATCATCCATTTACATCACCAAATCAAGAAGATATAGATTTACTTGAATCAGACCCTCAATTAGTTCGTGCAAATGCTTATGATATGGCCTTAAATGGCACAGAAATAGGTGGTGGATCAATAAGAATACACGACAAAGACTTGCAAAAAAAAGTTTTTAACTTATTAGGCTTTAGTAATGACGAAGCAAAAGATAAGTTTGGTTTTTTAATGGAAGCTTTTGAATATGGTGCTCCGCCTCACGGAGGTATTGCATTTGGTTTGGATAGAATATGTGCTGTTATATCTGGTTCAGATAGTATTAAGGACTTTATCGCATTTCCAAAAAATAATTCAGGAAGAGATGTGATGTTAAATGCACCATCAAACATTGACTCAAATCAGTTAGATGAGCTAGGAATCAATCTTAATCAGAAAAAAACATGATACCACTAGGTACATTATTTAATGTTCTGACTGTAATTTTGGGTGGATCAATAGGTTTATTTTTAAAAAGATATATTAATCCAGAATTAAATAAAAAAGTTTTTTTTATTATAGGCCTTTTTACTGTTGTATTAGGCTTAAATATGTCGTTAAAAAACATAGATTTTATTGTTATGCTTTTATCGATTGTATTAGGCACCTTGTTGGGTGAGTGGGGTAATTTTTCAGATAAAATTTCATATTTTATAAACAAACTAAAAAATAAACTAAATCTTCGATCAGACACTTTTTCCGAGGGTATTATAACTGCTTTTTTCTTGTTTTGCGTCGGATCTATGACTATTGTTGGAGCCATTGACGAAGGCCTTGGGAAATCTCCAACTATTCTATATACAAAAAGCATAATGGATGGTATAAGCTCAATTATTTTAGCTTCTACGTTAGGAGTAGGAGTGCTGTTTTCCGTTATTCCAATGATAGCTTTTCAAGGTGGGATTACTATCTTAGTTTTTTATTATAAAGATTTTTTCCCATTATTATTAGTAGATTATTTTAGCTCAGTCGGTGGGGTAATAATAATTGCATTAGGATTGCAGATTTTAGGCTATAAACATATTAACCCAATAAATATGTTGCCCTCATTATTTATTGTAATACTTATATATTTACTAAGGTTTCAACTTTAGATTTTTCTATAAACTCTGGAGATCGTTACTGTCAGTCTCATTATTTTGCTCTTCTTCTAAAAGGTCGTTTGTTTCACTTTCTTTGATATCAGAACCAATATAATCATCATTTAGCATGTCTGTTTCGGGATCAATATTGTCAAGTTCAGCATCTTTGCTTTCATCTTCAATCTCAGCTAATTTTTTCTCAAATTCTAATTTTTTAACTCCAATGAGTGCATTACTCATTGCTAATGCACTTCCCAGTATAATAAACAAGAGTATTCCAGGAATAATTTCAGTGTGAAACACTGTATTTACAACGTATTCTTCCGGGATCGAAAAGAAAAGTAGAATGGTAATTAATCCTCTAGGAGATAAAAATAATTCTGGCCACGACCTACCACCCATCGTCGGGAAAATTAAAACAAATCGGATAAAATATATTGCTGCCAAAAGAACGAGGCTAATGATTATTACTTCAAAATTTAATAATGAACTTAATGAGACATAATATCCAAATAAGATAAAAAAGAACGTACGAACAACAAATGCGCTCTCCATGATAATTATTTTAAAATAATTTTGGATAGATGTTACTTTTTCATCGTCAATTAAATTAGATAAAAATCCAACAAAAACTAACTGGTAGTTATTTAAAATGATTCCAAATATTAGTACAATTAATAATGATGAAAGGTGTAACATTTCACCTAAGGCGTATAGTAAAAGGAGGATTGAAAAAAGAAAAAACAATTTTGTATGACCTTTTATTTTTTGAAAAAGGTAAATTAAAACAATACTAATTATGATTGAGATTAATATAGATAGTCCAATATTTCCTACAATTTCAGAAGATTTTTTAACTGCGCCTGTTGCTAATGAACCAAGTATTACTTGAAACATTAGTAAACCTAGGACATCTGAAAACGTACTTTCATATATTAAAAACGATCTTTTGCTTTCATCTAAACTTTGAATACTAGGTATAATTATAGCGCTACTAATGATTGACAATGGCACGGAATATAATAGTGCATGTAGAAGATCTAAATCGCTAACAAAAACTTGTAAAATATATGCAATTGCAAATGAAGTGCACAGTAAGCCAAATAAACCGACAAAAAATGCTCTTAGAGAGGAAACAATCATATTTTTATTAATTTTCAAATCTAAAGCGGCCTCTAATAAAATTAGAATTAAACCTGCAACCCCAAGGACTTTAAGAAGGGGTTTACGTGTTGTATCATCAAGAATTTGAAATCCTACTATTTGTGTGTCAAGTTGTAAAATCGCTCCAAACAAAATTAGAATTAGAACAGAAGGGACACCTGTATTCTCAGAATAGATATTCAAAAAATGTGAAATAATGATTATAGAGGATAATGAAATAATAAGAATGTATGGGTCCATGAAAATTTAAGTTAAGGTTCCTCGTTTTTTTTGTTCATTTTCTATTGCTTCAAATAATGCTTTAAAATTACCTTTTCCAAAAGACTGCGCACCCTTTCTTTGGATAATTTCAAAGAATAAAGTAGGACGATCTTCAACAGGCTTAGTAAAGATTTGTAGTAAATATCCTTCCTCATCACGGTCAACTAATATACTTAAATCCCTAAGTTTTGATATTTTTTCATCAATTTTGCCAACGCGATTTAATACAGTATCGTAGTAATTTTTAGGAACATGTAGAAACTCGACACCTCTTTTATTCATTTCACTTACAGTATGGATAATATCATCAGTAGCAATTGCAATATGTTGACAACCTGGACCGTTGTAGAACTCTAGATATTCCTCAATTTGTGATTTTTTTTCGCCTTTTGCAGGCTCATTAATTGGGAACTTGATTCGACCATTACCATTTGTCATAACCTTACTCATTAAGGCGGTATATTTAGTTGAAATATCTTTATCATCAAAAGTTATAAGATTTGCAAATCCCATAATATCACGGTAAAAATTTTCCCAAATGTTCATTTCATTCCAGCCGACATTTCCTACCATATGATCAATATATTTTAATCCAATTGGTTCTGGTTTATATGATGATTCCCATTTTTCAAATCCAGGAAGAAAAATTCCATTATATTTTGTTCTTTCTACAAAAATATGAACGGTATCTCCGTAAGTATGAATTCCAGACCGTATTACTAAGCCGTTTTTGTCTTCTTTTTGATTTGGCTTCATGTATGATTTAGCTCCTCTTTTAGTAGTTTCTTCCCAAGCTTTTGTGGCATCGTCTACCCAAAGCGCGATAACTTTGACACCATCTCCATGTTTTGTAATATGATCTTCAATTTCGGTGTTGCCAGACATTGGAGTAGTTAATACAATTCTTATTTTATCTTGAAATAAGACATATGAAGTTTTAGTAGAGTCACCAGTTTCTAAACCCGAATATGCTAATGATTGAAAGCCAAATGCAGTTTTATAAAAGTGCGCAGCTTGCTTAGCGTTACCCACATAAAATTCAACATAGTCAGTTCCTTTAATTGGAAGAAAATCCTGTGCTTTAGGAAATATTTTTTTTAATTTTTCAGTCATTTTCTATCCAGGATTTATAGTATTTTCCATCATCTAGACTCATTGCAGCCTTGGTTAATTTCAGAGGCTTAAAAGTATCTACCATCACTGCTAATTCTTGTGTTTCTTTTTGTCCTATACTACGTTCCATTGCTCCGGGATGAGGGCCATGAGGAATACCAGCAGGATGCAAACTAATATATCCTTTTTCAACATGATTTCTGCTCATAAAGTCACCATCTACATAATAAAGGACTTCATCAGAGTCTATATTGCTGTGATTATATGGGGCAGGTATTGATTTTGGGTGATAATCATATAGCCTTGGACAGAAAGAACAAACAACAAAAGCATCAGTTTCAAATGTTTGATGTACTGGTGGCGGTTGATGAACTCTTCCAGTAATTGGCTCAAAGTCATGAATTGAAAAAGCATACGGATAGTTATATCCATCCCACCCAACAACATCAAAAGGATGAGAACCATATATTACGTGGTGCATCATACCTTCTTTTTTTATCATCATTAAAAAATCTCCTTTTTCATCTTTAGTAATTAAATCCTTTGGCCTTCTAATATCTCTTTCACAATATGGAGAATGTTCTAATAATTGTCCAAAGTGATTACGGTATCTTTTAGGAGTGTACATAGGATGAAAAGATTCAACTATAAATAATCGATTCTCTTCATTATTAAATTTAATTTGATAAATAATACCTCTTGGAATTAAAAGGTAATCTCCATATGAAAAATCTAAATTACCAAGCATTGTTTTTAATACTCCAGAGCCTTTATGAATGAAAATTAATTCATCTGCATCAGTATTTTTATAAAAACAATCTGTCATAGATTCACTAGGAGCTGCTAGTGAAATATGACAGTCCTTATTAATAAGAATTGGTGTCCGACTTTCTAGATAATTCTTAGCTTTGGGTAAATCAAAACCTTTTAATAGTCTTGATTTTATATTATTTTCTACTGCAACTTCGGGTTGCATATTTTCTTTTTTTAGAATTTCTTTTACTTGTGTTGGTCTTTGTGCGTGGTATACAAGTGAAGACATTCCGACAAAACCAATTGTTCCGAATAGTTCCTCGTATCGGTGCTTCCCAGATTCTGATTTAAATACAGTGTGTCTTTTATTTGGTATATCACCAAGTTTATGATAAAAAGGCATAGTTTAATAATTATATTGTAAATATACTTATTATCAATTGTTTATGTTTCTTTCAGTAATATTTTCTTTTGGTCTAATACTTTTTTTAAATGAATTCAATGATGGTCTTTTTCTCACTTTTCTTAATTTCTTTTGTTCAATCTTCGGTAGTTTAGACATTTTTTTACACTCACTGTTGCAACAACCCTCATATTTTGTTTGACATTTTTTACATTGTATAAATAGTAAATTGCAATCTACATAATTGCAGTTTGTATAGTCGTCGCATGGCCCCCCACATTGATCACATGTTCCAATTATATCATTTGATATTTTTTCTCCTAACCGATCGTCAAATACAAAATTTTTACCAATAAATTTATTTTCTAGATTGTGTTCTTTTATTTGCTTTGCATAATCAATTATTCCGCCATGAAGCTGATTGACATCTTTGAAGCCATGGTGCTTTAAGTAGGAACTGGTTTTTTCACATCTAATTCCCCCTGTACAATACAATAAAATTTTCTCTTCTTTTCGATTTTTCAGTTTCTCTTTTATTAATGGTAATTCTTCTCTAAATGTATCTACATCAGGTTTTATAGCGTCCTTAAAATGACCAATTCTGCTTTCATAATGATTTCTAACATCTACAACAATTGCTCCATTGTTAATACATTCATTCCATTCTTTTGCACAAAGATGAGACCCTACATTAGTGACGTCATATTCATTTGCATTTAATCCATCAGCTACGATTTGTTTTTTTATTTTAATTACTAATTTTAAAAAGGATATTTTATTTTCTTCCAATGCAATTTTAAATGGGATATTTTCAAAACCCTTAACTGATTTTACAGAGTTCACAAACTGATCCCAATTTGGACTAGGACATGATAATTGAGCATTTATACCTTCCATGGCAATATATATTCTTCCTTTTACTTTTAATTCATTCCATTTTATAAACAATTCTTTTCTTAAGGATATAGGGTCTTCTATTTTAACATATTTGTAAAAAGAAAGGGTTGTTCTTTTAAACTCTTCTTGAGATAATTGTTTTTCTAAATCCTCCCTTCCAAACTTATTATGTAAAATTGTATTTTTTTTTCTCATCTTAAATCAAAGATAATTAATAGATTATATATTTGTTACTATATTCATGTTTATGTCGTTAAAAAAAAAGATTTTAGTTATTGGTTCAAATGGTCAAATTGGTACTGTTTTAATTAATAGGTTATGTAAAAAATACGGTTACGAAAATGTAATAGGTAGTGATTTAAATCCTCCTCGGAAGTCACACAAATTTATTTTCGAACTTTGTAGTGTTTTAGATAAAGAAAAATTAGAGTTAATTATTAATAAGC
Organism: Flavobacteriales bacterium TMED191; assembly: GCA_002171975.2. Classification (NCBI taxonomy): domain Bacteria; kingdom Pseudomonadati; phylum Bacteroidota; class Flavobacteriia; order Flavobacteriales; species Flavobacteriales bacterium TMED191. The sequence continues at coordinate 22,441 of NHIO02000035.1, read as the reverse complement.
ATAATATTGCTGAGGTCTATTTATTAGCAGCTTATTTATCTGCAAAAGGTGAGGAGAATATTGATAAGGCATGGGATTTAAATATAAATGGTTTACGTCATATTTTAAATTTTGCAAAGGATAAAAAAATTAAGAAAATTTTTTGGCCCAGTTCAATTGCAGTGTTTGGACCTTCTTCTCCAAAAAATAATGTAGATCAGTACGCAATTACAGAGCCAACCACTATTTACGGTGTAAGTAAATTGGCAGGTGAAAATTTATGTAATTATTATTATAGTAAGTTTGGAATTGATGTGCGTAGTCTAAGGTATCCAGGCTTGATAGGATGGGAGTCAATGCCTGGAGGAGGTACCACAGATTATGCAGTAGATATATTTCATGAAGCAATCAAAAATAGAAATTACACATGTTTCTTATCTGAGAATAGAACATTACCAATGATGTATATGGATGACGCCATTAATGCAACAATTAGTATTATGGATGCTCCTTTAAACTCAATAAAAATACGAACATCATATAATTTATCATCGTTATATTTTAGCCCTAAGGAGATAGAACATGAGATAAAAAAGTACTTTAAAGATTTTACAGTAAAATATGAACCTGATTATAGAGACGATTTGGCAAAAGGGTGGCCTCAATCAATTAATGATGATTATGCAAGAAAAGATTGGGGTTGGAAACCAAATTTTAATTTATCGCAAATGGTTAATGATATTATATTAAATTTGAAAAAAAGATACAAGAAATAATAAGTTAAATGCAAGATTTTAAAATATATAATACATTATCAGCAAAAAAGGAGGTTTTTAAGTCAATTAGACCTGGCGTAGTTACAATGTATGTATGCGGACCTACTGTTTATGGTGAGGGACACCTAGGTCACGCTAGACCGGCAATAACATTTGATATTTTGTTTAGATATTTTAAGCATTTAAAATACAAAGTCAGATATGTCAGAAATATAACCGATGTTGGTCATTTAGTAAATGATGCTGATGAAGGTGGGGATAAAATCGGAGAAACAGCAAAAGCTTTACAACTTGAACCAATGGAAGTGGCTCATTTTTATACAAAAAAATATCATGAGTCAATGGACAAATTAAATGTACAATCCCCAAGTATTGAACCGTTGGCATCAGGACATATTATTGAACAAATAGAAATGATTAAAAAAATTATTATTAATGGTTTTGGTTATGTGGTTAATGGTTCAGTCTATTTTGATGTTGTCAAGTATAACAAGTCTAATAAATATGGATCTCTTTCAAGAAGAAAAATCGAAGACTTGATGGATAACACAAGAGATTTAGCAGGTCAATCGGATAAAAAAAACTCAGTTGATTTTGCTTTATGGAAAAATGCGTCCCCAGAGCATATTATGAGGTGGCCATCTCCATGGGGTGACGGATTTCCAGGTTGGCACTTAGAATGTTCTGCAATGAGTTGTAAGTATTTGGGAGAAGAGTTTGATATACATGGTGGAGGTATGGATTTAGTATTTCCTCACCATGAGGCTGAAATAGCTCAATGTTGTGCTGCTAATAATAATAAAGGTGCTAATTATTGGATGCACAATAATATGATAACTATTGGGGGTCAGAAAATGGGGAAGTCATTAGGAAACTTTATAACATTAAACGAGTTTTTTGAAGGATCTCATGATAAACTCGAACAAGCCTATCATCCAATGGTCATTAGATTTTTTCTTTTACAAGCTCATTATAGAAGCACGATAGATTTTTCCAACTCTGCCCTTAAAGCAGCTGAGAAAGGACTAATTAGATTATTTAATGGTATAAATACGTTAAACGAGATTCAACCTCATAAATCTTCAAATCTAGATGTATCTTTATTTACTTCTAAGTGTGATGAAGCTATTAATGATGATTTAAATACTCCTATTGTTTTATCGCATCTATTTGACGCAGTAAAAATTATTAACTCTACTAAAGAAGGTAGTAATCATTTATCTGGTGATAATATTGAAGAGTTAAAAAAATTATTTAATAAATATGTAGTAGATATTTTCGGTCTTTCTAGTATAGAGGATAAAAGTAATTCTTCTGACATAAGTGATGTCATGTCTTTGATTTTAGACATTAGAAACAATTCAAAAAAAAATAAGGACTGGGAGACTGCTGATAAAATTAGAGATGGTTTAAATAGTTTAAATATTGAAATAAAAGACACAAAAGATGGTGCGACCTGGAAACATATTAGTTAGTATTTTAGTTTTTCTATTTTTTTCATGTAAAAATAATGAGGTAAAATCATTAAAACTAGATATTGAAACAGCTGAAATAATAGTTCCAAAATTTAATGCAGATTCAGCTTATTCTTTTATTGAAGCTCAAGTTAATTTTGGACCCCGAGTTCCAAACTCTCAGGCTCATTTAAATTGTGCTATTTATTTAAAAAATAAATTGTCAGAGTATGGTGCAGAAGTAATTATCCAATCAGATGTTGTTGAACGTTTTGATGGACATAGAATGAGCATGAAGAATATTATTGCATCATTTAATAATGATGCATATACAAGAATTTTATTATGTGCACATTGGGACAGTAGATATATAGCTGATAACGATTCTATTAATATTAATAATCCAATTTTAGGCGCTAATGACGGTGGCAGTGGGGTAGGTGTTTTATTAGAAATTGCGCGACAAATTCAAATAAAACCCATAGATATTGGTGTTGATATAATCTTTTTTGACGTTGAGGATCAAGGTGAACCTAGCGGTACTATAAATTCAAAGCCTCATTCATGGTGTCTAGGGTCACAGTATTGGTCAAATAATCCACATGTTGCAAATTACTTTGCTGATTATGGCATCTTATTAGATATGGTAGGAGGTGAGAATGCGAGATTTACCAAAGAGGGAGTATCTATAAAATTTGCATCACGTATTGTAGAAAAGGTCTGGAGCACAGCATCAAAAAATGGTTATTCAAATTTTTTTATTTCCGAAAAAACACCACCAATTATTGATGATCACTTATATATTAATAATCTGATACATATTCCAACAATCAATATTGTTGAGTATGACGCTAACACACATAATCGTTTTAATAAACATCATCACAAGCATTCTGATGACATGAGTAATATAGATAAAGCTACTTTAAATGCAGTCGGACAGACTGTTCTGGAAGTACTTTATCATGAAGATTAATTTAATTCCCATATCCATTGATTTACCCATTTCTTAGTGGATATTTTACTTAAATCAATTTCTGGTGAAAATAACAATTGTGCCTCTCTACCCATAAATGATGTTTTATAATTACAAGTTATTTTAGGATGTTGGATATTAAATTTTTCTATCGCTTCTGACTTAATTTTTTTGGATAAAGGGATAATTAAATCGGGATAGTATTTGAGATTGTTGTATTGCATGGGGGTTAGCATTTTTGAAATATCAACAGAATATTTTTTTTGTGATACTTTATCAATAATAAAGTACTCAATAACCGACTCTTTATACATTATTTTCATTCTCCATGAAAATCTTTGCCCAATACCATTATAATCAACATGACCATTGAAAAATATATGTCTAAAAGGAAGAAGTATATGAATTATTAAAAACACTAGAATTAATTTATTTATTACTTGATTATTTCGGATCACGTATTCTTTTTGGTCTTCTAATTTTAAAATCTTTTGAATTTTCCTGGGATTAATAAATAGGACTAATGTAGAAATCATAAAAAATGGGAATAATCCAATTTCTCCAACATCACGAAATAGATAAAAATTAATAATATTAAAGGAGATAACTAATATAAATCCAAAGCTTCTAGTTTTTTTTCCAAGTAATAGGAATCCAATAAATAAATCAAACAATAAAGCAGAATAGCTCATTGCAATTGCTAACCATTTTTGAATAAAAATTGGGTTCTTAGTTAATTCATGTTTTACTTCTAAAATGTGTGTTATAGGTTGCAAGTCAAAAAGCCAATAGGGGTTTAATTTATTTATACCAGAAATAAAGTATACAATAAAAATCATTAATTGCAGAGATAAAAGAGATATTCGAGGTACTAGAATATTCTTTTTAAGTGAACTTTTTGTATTTATTAAAAAAAGTAAAAAACAAATTATTGATATAAAGTAATAGTGATTATTAAAATACCCCTTGTCTAATAGCCAAAAGTAAGTGAAACAAATACAAAAAATTAATGAAGAAAATCTCGCTGTACGATTTATAATCATCCCAATATTTGCAATTAACATAAAGGATGCGATTATTAATAGTGATGTTTTGTTTTGGGGGTATATACCTTCTATAAACGGAAATAAAACAAATGGCTTAATAATATTTTCAGAAATAAAATCATTATAAAAAAAATAAAATGTTTGTATTAAAAGTATAATTGAAAATGTAATTCTAAATACAACAATAGATGTATTTGGGATACAGGTGTGCATCCATGACCTTAATTCTTTGAAATACATAATATTTAAAATAATTAAATTTTATTTAAATGTTTACATTTACAAATCAATTATTATTTGTAAATATCACAAAAAATATGAAAAAGTTATTTTTAATTGATGCATATGCAATGATTTATAGATCATATTTTGCATTTTCTAAAAACCCACGATTCAATTCAGATGGATTTGAAACTTCAGCAATTTATGGATTTGTTAATTCAATTACCGAATTGTTGTCAAATGAAGATTTAACTCATTTAGGCGTAGTTTTTGATACTCCCCAAAAAACACATAGACATATTCAATACGTCGAATATAAAGCAAATCGAGATGCAATGCCCGAAGGGATATCAGGAGCTATCCCTTATATTAAAAATATTCTTACAGCTCTAAATATCCCCATATTATTTGTAGATGGATTTGAAGCGGATGATGTTATTGGAACTCTTGCAAAGCAAGCTTCTAATCAAGAGTTCTTAACCTATATGGTTACTCCTGACAAGGATTTTGCACAACTTGTGTCAGACAGTATTTTCATGTATCGTCCAGGTAACCGAGGAAGTAAACATCAAATTTGGAATGTTAAAACAGTTTGTGAAAAATTCGGAATTGATTATGTTCATCAAGTAGTAGATTATTTAGGAATGGTCGGAGATGCAGTCGACAATATTCCTGGGATTGCTGGTGTTGGGCCTAAAACTGCATCAAAATTGCTTAAAAAATATGGTTCTTTAGAAGAAGTATATAAATCAATCGAAAATTTAGAGGGAAAACTAAAAGAAAAAATAATTAATTCACATTCAAATGCTATACTTTCTAAGCAATTAGCAAAAATCGTTGTAGATGTCCCGATTCAGTTAGATTCGAAAGATTTAAAAATTATAGAACCTAACTGGGATCAATTAAATGCTATCTTTAAAGAATTAGAATTTAGGAGACTTAATGAAAGAATAAGAAAAGTATTTTCTTACAATAGTTCAGAGCCCACCATTGATATTGATTCAGCATCAAGACAGTTAAGTCTATTTTCTAGTGATAATAAGCCAACAAGTCAATCATCGGATAGTGCTATTCAACTTGACAGCTATCAAGAAATAAAAGATGCTGTTAAAAATCTAGAATTAGAATCTAGTATAGGGATTTCATTATATAATGCAGATAATAATATATCAGGCCTTTCCATTTTTAGTAATACAAATCATTATTATATTTTTTTCACTAAAACCTTGATTGTTAAGATTTGTTTATTAACTCTAGAGCCGTTATTTGTCTCTAAAAATATCATGAAAATATATTTTGATTCAAAGAATGTATTTAAACTCTTAGCTCAATATAAGATTAATTTTTGCGATAACTTTTTTGATGTAACTATTGCAGACTATCTTATTAATCCTGAAAACAATCGTTCTCTCAGCAATATAGCACATCGTAATAATTTAGATTCTTTACATTTAGATTCAATCGATATGAATAGTGAGGAGGGGGTTAAATACTATTTAATCGAGACATCGCTTATTTTAATAGAACTTTATAAAAAACAATTAATTACATTAGAAAAAAATGATTTAACACCGCTTTTTAAGGATGTTGAAAAGCCACTTGTCAAGGTTTTGTTACAAATGGAGTTTAATGGTGTGCGTATTGATACAGTTGCACTCAATAATTATTCTAATAAATTAACTCAGCAAATTACTTTGTTGACTGACCAGATCCATAAGTTAGCTAATCAAAATTTTAATATTGCTTCCCCTAAACAATTGGGTGAAGTTTTATTTCAAAAGATGAAATTATCTGAAAAGCCAAAAAAAACTAAATCTGGTCAATTTTCAACTAATGAAAACGAGTTAGTTAAATTAAAAAATACTCATCCAATTATTGAAAAGATTTTATTATATAGGACCTATCAAAAACTTTTATCTACTTATGTGAATGCACTTCCTTCTTTGATTGAGAAAGGTGACAAAAAGATTCACACAACATTTAATCAAACTGTAACAAATACAGGAAGATTAAGTTCAAGTTCTCCCAACTTACAAAATATTCCTATTAGGAAAAAATCTGGAAAAGATGTTAGACGAGCATTTATTGCTTCTGATAAAAACCACATATTAATGGCAGCTGATTATTCACAAATAGAATTAAGATTAATAGCTGAGCTTAGTAAGGAAGAGACTATGATTAAAGCATTTCTGAAGGAAGAAGACATACATAAATCTACGGCATCAAAAGTGTTTAAGGTAGATTTAGATAAGGTTACTTCGGAAATGAGATCAAATGCTAAAGTTGTAAATTTTGGTATTATTTATGGCGTATCTGCTTTTGGTTTAAGTGAACAAAGCACATTAAACCGAAAAGAGGCGTCAGAACTTATAAAAATATATTTTGAGACATATCCAATGCTTAAAAAATATATTGATGACCAAATTTATTTTGCTAAAGAAAATGGTTATGTGCAAACTATCTTGGGAAGAAAACGGTACTTGAGAAATATAAACTCTAGAAATTCATTTATTCGTGGACATGATGAACGCAATGCAGTAAATATGCCAGTGCAGGGTTCGGCAGCTGATTTAATCAAGCTAGCCATGATTAACATACATAATGAATTTAGAGCTAATTCCTTTAAATCAAAATTGATATTACAAGTTCATGACGAATTAGTTTTTGATGTACATAATTCAGAAAAAGAAATAATCCAAAATACAGTAAGACACGCAATGGAGAATATATATAACACAAAGGTGCCACTAAAAGTAGATATTGGATTTGGCGCAAACTGGTTAGATGCACATTAATTTCTAAAATAAAGAGGGTTGAGTTTTATTATTTATTAATATACGAGTATAAAACTAATAATGAAGCAATACCAATAAAGTTAGTTTGTCCAAATTGTCCAATAGCTTTAGATATATTACCAACTACGTTCCAGCCAAATAATGGCTCTCCAATAATTAATTGGACTACCACCCCTAAACACAAAACGGGCACTGCAATTTCGATGCCAGTTTTAATTATTGTTTGAATTCTTTCAAGAATTTTTTTCATGAGATTAAAAGTAAAATGAACTTAAACTTAATATATTATTTTAAAATAAAAAAAAGCCCACTTTAGTTAAGCGGGCTTTTTCTACTTAAATAGGCAATTATTTTTTAGCTAAAGCAATTACAATAAGTAATGCTACTAAACCAACAAATCCACCATTCGCAAACTCACCAACCCATCCAGTAATTGATCCAATAACATCAACAAATTCAAATCCAGCTATTTGTACAACAATACCTAATCCGATTAAAGACATTACAAGTCCTGTTAGTCCAGATATAAAATCACCTAAACTTTTAAATGCATTATTCATAACAAAATATTTTTTAGTTATTACAAGGCCAAATTTAAGTATCATTGTATTTGATTTCCAAATTATTTTTAAAATTTATGCATTATGGTAAACTTTTAATATATAAACTTTTTTTTCTTAATTTAAATCAGTTAATACTGTAATTATTACTCAATATTTATTGTTTTTATTAACATTAAATTGTTTATTGAATATCGGTGCGTGTAAAAGTCTGATAATAAGATGACTACCGTAATTTTTTTAACTATTTCATGCCCATTTAAATTATAAAATGATCAATTTTCTTTTAAATACTATTCGATAGCTAATAATGCATTTTTCAGGTCTTTTATAAGGTCTTCATTATTTTCAATTCCAATACTAACTCTAATTAACGATTCAGATAAATTATTTTTTTCTCTTTCAGACTTTGGAATACTTGCATGAGTCATAGATGCTGGATGCGAGATTAAGGATTCTACACCTCCAAGGGATTCGGCTAGCTTAAATAGTTTAGTTGATGAAATAATTTTTTTTGCATTTTCAAATGAATTATTTTTTAAATTAAAAGACAACATTCCCCCAAAGTCTTTCATTTGTTTTTTAGCAATAATATGATTTTTATGTTCGTGATTTCCTGGCCAGTAAATATTCTGAACTTCATCTCGACTTGATAAAAATTCAAATATTTTTTTTGCGTTTTCACAATGTCTTTCCATTCTTATTTCTAATGTTTTAATTCCTCTTAATGCAAGAAAGCAGTCCATGGGGCCTGGAACAGCTCCACAGCTTTTAGTTATTAAGAATAGTTTTTCATATAATTTATGATTATTTGTAATTAGTGCGCCCAAAATAATATCAGAATGACCACCTATGTATTTTGTTGCTGAATGTAGAACAATATCTGCACCTAAATCCAGAGGATTTTGTAATGCAGGCGTGGCAAATGTATTATCAGCAACTAAAATAATATCAGATCTCTTATCAATTAATTGATATATTTTATTAATATCGATAATATTCATTAAAGGATTGGATGGTGTTTCGATCCAGATCATTTTTGTTTTACTGCAAATTAGACTCGGTAATGACTCCAAATTAGTTAAATCAGTATAAAAAAATTCAATGCCAAAATTTTTAAATACTTGTTCAAACATGCGATATGTACCGCCATAGATATCATTATTTGAGATAACTTTGTCTCCGGGTTTTAGTAATTTAATTATCGCATCTGCAGCTCCCATTCCACTTGAGTAGCAAATAGAAAAATTACCATTTTCAATAGATGCAATACTTTTTTCTAATGCACTTCTAGTTGGATTTTTTGTTCTTGAGTATTCAAATCCCATATTTTCGCCAGGTGATTTTTGCACATATGTAGATGTTTGATATATTGGGGTAATAATTGCGCCTGTAGATGGGTCTGTTTCTAGTCCTGAGTGGATAACTTTGGTTCCAAATTTCATAAATAAATTATTTTTGTTCCAAATTAAGAAAAAACAAACATTCATTTAAATATTAAAATGACTAAAATTATATTTTCTCATCTTGCATTGTTTTTAGCAAATAGTATATATGCTATCAACTATATTTTTGCTAAAGATGTTATGCCTCATTATCTTGGACCCTATGGTTTTATTTTACTACGTGTATTAGGCGCTTGTTTAGTGTTTTCATTAATTCACTATTTCCTTGTTAAGGAAAAAATACAGAAAAAGGATTTAGGTTATTTGGTCATGTGTGCTCTTTTTGGTGTAGTCATTAATATGTTATGTTTTTTTAAGGGCTTGAGCATTACAAGCCCTATTAATGCCTCTTTAATTATGATTACTACCCCATTAATAGTATATATTATATCCTGTATATTGTCTAATGAAGAGCGATCTTTTAAAAGGTTTTTAGGAGTTTCTTTAGGTTTGATAGGGGCTGGGTTACTAATTTCGAATGGAGTATCTTTAAGTATTAATAGTTTAGGAGATTTTTTAGTCTTTTTAAATGCTAGCTCATATGCTTTGTATCTTATTTTAATAAAAAAAATGATGTTGAAATATCATCCCGTTACTGTTTTAAAAACAATTTTTTTAATTGGTTTGGTTTTTATTTTCCCAATAGGTTGGTCGGAATTATCATTATTATCTTCAACTATAGTTCCATTGGATATAATTTTAAAAATTATTTTTGTAGTATTATTTACTACATGTGGTGCCTATTTTTTAAATATATATGCAATTAGTAATTTAAGAGCATCAACCGTAGCATTTTATATATACTTGCAGCCTTTATTAGCTACACTATTATCAATTACTTTTGGTAAAGACACATTGTCTACTATTAAAATACTTGCAGCTACTTTTATATTTATAGGTGTATATTTTGTAATTAATAGAAGAGTCATTTGAGATGTAGTTTTTGTATATTGTGTTTTATATTAAAAAATATTAACTATAATGTTCTCAATGACGGGTTACACAAAAAAAGATTTTAAAATTGATAATTTAAAATTTTCAATAATTATAAAATCTTTGAACAGTACAAAAGGTTTAGATATTAGTATTAAAGCACCCCGCTATTTATTTGATTTAGAACCTGCAATAAAGAAGTCAATTGATAAATTATTACTGCGTGGTAAAATTGATTTTAGAATTATAGAACTAACGAATGATAAAAAGTTGACCTTAGATTTAAAAAAATTGCGGCGACATATCAAAATGTTAAAAGAAGTATCTCCAGATTCTGACTCTGGTCAAATTCTAAATGCAGCTGTTTCTTTACCTGATATTTTTAGTGCCAGCTCTTTTAAATTAACAACTGATTTAAAAAAGAAATTATTGCATTATGTAGATGTCTCAATATTAGATTTAGTTAATTATAGAAAAAAGGAGGGCTTAAAATTAACAAGAGAAATAAAATTATACATTAAGAACATCAAGAATATAACCAAAAAATTAACCCTTTTAGAAAAGAAAAGAATACAACACAAAAAAGATAAATTATTAAAAAAGCTGAAATCAATTCAAGGCACTGTAAATTATGATACTTCAAGATTAGAGCAAGAAATGATTTATTATTTTGAAAAGTATGATATAACTGAGGAGAAGGTTAGGCTTGGGAGTCATTGTGACTTTTTTTTTGACACACTTAAGGAAAAACATTCTGGAAGAAAATTATCTTTTTTAGCGCAAGAAATTTTACGTGAAATAAATACCATTGGATCTAAAGCTAACAATTTTGATGTTCAAAAGTATGTTGTCGAGATGAAGGAATATATAGAGAAAACAAAAGAACAATTACAAAATATTTTATAGTGTTATTGCCAAGTAAGATTATTATAGTTTCAGGTGTTAGTGGTTCGGGAAAGACCACTTTGGTTAATTATCTTTTGAACAGAAAAGAATTTAATTTAGAATTTTCGATATCAGCATGCAGCCGCGCTCAAAGACCATCCGAAGTTCATGGAAAAGATTATTTATTTTTATCTAATTTAGAATTCAAAAATAAAATTGATTGTGACGAATTTTTGGAATGGGAAGAGGTATATGTAAATCATTTTTATGGCACTCTTAAGTCTTCTGCTGAACTCATTCTTAAATCTGGAAAAAATATTTTATTCGATGTTGATGTTAAGGGGGCTCTGAGCATTAAAAAATACTTTAAAAAAAATGCCCTCACTATTTATATTCAGCCTCCTTCTATTGAAGTTGCAACAAAAAGGCTAATTGAAAGAGAAACAGAATCTAAACAAGATTTAAATTACCGAATTAACAAAATGCAAGAAGAAATGAAGTTTGGCAATGAAATGGACTGTATGGTAATTAATGATGATTTAGAATTAGCCCAGTCTAAAATTTATAATTACGTAAAAGATTTTTTAATAAAATGAAAGTAGGCTTGTTATTTGGAACTTTTGACCCAATTCACAACGGACATTTGGCAATTGTTGAAAATGCAATATCTACCAACTTACTTGATCAGGTTTGGTTTGTTGTTACACCTCAAAGCCCATTTAAAAAAAATAGTATAATTGCATCTAGACACCATCGATTTAAAATGGTTGAACTTGCTATACAGTCGTTTTCGAAATTTTTTGCATCAAAAATAGAATTCCAATTAGAATATCCAAATTATACATTTAACACATTAAGTTTTCTGAATTCTCAGTTTGGTGAGAAGCATGAATTTTCAATTATAGTAGGTTTAGATAATTATATTAGTTTGATTAAAGGTGAGTGGTATAAGTCAGCGTATTTATTGAAAAATTATCGATTCTTTATATATCAACGTAGTACTACTAAATTTTTAAACGACGAAATATGTTTTGTTCAATTTGCTCAAAAAAATCGACATATTATTTTAGATGGATTAGATGTTGAAATTTCATCATCCCAAATTCGAGAATTATTTTCATGTAAAAATAATTTATTTCAATCATTGAAGAATGAAATTACAAATCATTCTAAAAATGTTCAAAAATTACATCATTTATTGCCTCAAATAGTTATTCAGTACATTGAGAATAATGATTTGTATTTAGGCTTAAAGTAAGTTTGGCACGGTAATTGTTTAGTATAGGTTAGAGATAGTATTGGGGTGGGGAGGTAACTAAGTATAATTAATCGGTGCTATAATATGAGTTAGTTACTTCCCCATATTTTTAAACATACTAATTGCCCCTTCTAATATCAGTTGACCATCCTCATTATTTAGTTTTGAATCACAAGCTCTTTCGGGATGTGGCATCATACCAAACACATTCCTTTTCTTATTACATATTCCTGCAATATTTTTAAGAGATCCATTAGGATTAGCTCTTTTATTTATTTCACCTAATTCGTCGCAATATTTAAATATAATTTGCTTATTATCAATAATTTCTTGTAGAGTATTTTCATCGGCAAAATAACAACCTTCAGCGTGTGCTATAGGTATTTTAAATATAGCTTTGTCTCCTATATTTTCTGTAAAAATAGTTAGATTGTGTTGAGGTTTTATAAATACATTTTTACAAATAAAGCTATGGTTATGATTTCTTAACAACGTGCCTGGCAATAATTTCGCCTCACACAATATTTGGAATCCGTTACAGATACCAAGAACAAACCCCCCATTATTAGCAAACTTTACAACCTCTTCCATTATTGGAGAAAATCGTGCAATTGCTCCAGATCTTAAATAATCTCCATACGAAAACCCTCCTGGTAAAATAATAAAGTCTACATCCTGTATATTTGTGTCCTTATGCCACAGTTTTACCACTTTCTGTTTTAATACATGTTGAAGTGCATATACTGCATCTTCATCACAATTAGATCCCGGAAATACAACTACTCCAAATGTCATATATAAAAAAATTCAAATAAAAATATTATTACCCACAAACCTACTAAAAATGTTCGAAAACGTGTATGTGTAGTGTAGATTAAATAATTATTGACACATATTGTAATCGGTATTATAGATAAATATGCAAACGCCATAAAGCCCCATATGATAATTTGACTTATTATTAATAGAGTTATAATACCCAAAAGAATAAAAGCTTGTTTTGATTTTATTTTCTTTTTATGGAAGTTAAATCCTAATTCTATTAATGCCACTATTACTATTAATATCATTAAAGAATAAGAAATCTTATAATTAAGAGGATTGTTAGAATTTATTAAATCTGTATTTAAAACAATATAATCTAAATTTGTAAAGTGAGAGATGGAATAAAAAATTACAAAAGGCACGGAAAATCCAATATTTAGAATTATCCAGTTTTTAGTATTATATTTCTTATAATATACTAAACAAGAGTTTATGAGCAAATAATATATACTAAAATAAAAGTTAATTATTGACATTAATCCCACCAATAAACCTGAGTTAAGTATTTTTTTTTTTGGTTCCATAGAGTTAGATAATTCAAATAATTCATTTAAAGTAAAAACTAGTAAAAAGTTTGCAATTATAATAATCCAATAGTCTTCAACATGAATTATTGGCAATGCCAACAATGAAAAAATAAAAATACTAAGGTAGTTAGGTTTCTTAATCATTGCATGATGTACTAACACTTGATTAAGTATTACTGCATTTAATACAATTAAGCTTACAAATGAGATTATTTGTAACATTTAAATTTATTATTATTAAATTATTATTATTTTTAACATTAAATTAAATATGTTTTAATAATGACAAGTTTTTTTTATTGGTTAGGAGATTTATTTCAATCATCATTTGCAATTCTTCCTTTTCTGGGCAACTATTTTAATATTTTACTTGTAGTTCTATTTACAGCAGCATTTTTTATTTCACTACGAAAATTTATTTAATTATATCTTGACCAATATCTCTTCTAAAATACATATTTTTAAAATTGATTTTTCCTACACTAGCGTAACATGTTTTAATAGCAGTTTGAGTTTCTTTATGTAAAGAAGTAACCGCTAGAACACGCCCGCCATTTGTTAAATGAGTTGTGTTTTCTAATTTTAATCCAGCGTGAAAAGGAATTGATTTACTGATATTATTAAGCCCATCAACAGCATGGCCTTTACTATATTTTTCTGGGTAACCTCCTGAGCTTAAAATTACGGTACAAGCACTTAGTTGGCTTGTTTTTATAGGCAGGCTTTTAAACGAGTTATTGTTTTCGATATTAACGAATAACTTTAATAAATCTGAATCAATTCTTGGTAGAATGGCTTGTGTTTCGGGGTCTCCAAGACGAGCATTATATTCAATTACAAATGGTTCTCCGTCAACATTAATAAGTCCAAAAAATATGAAACCTATATAGTCTATTCCGTCTTTCTTTAACCCCTCAATGGTAGGATTAATGATTTTTTTTTCAATTTTTGCCTGCAAATCTGAATTTATAAAAGGTACAGGAGATATTGCTCCCATACCACCAGTATTTAAGCCAGTGTCATTTTCTCCGATTCTTTTATAATCTTTGGCTGATGGCATTATTTTGTATGAACTGCCATTTGTCAAAATAAAGACAGACATCTCTATGCCATTTAAAAATTCTTCAATAACTATATTTTTTCCCGCTTCACCAAACTTTGAATTTCGAGCAAGATCTTCCAAAACATTATTAGCATCATTTATATGCTCACAAATAAATACCCCTTTTCCTGCTGCTAGACCATCAACTTTTATTACATACGGTGATGACATAGTTTTTAAGAAGGATTTAGCATCTTTAATACTTGTCGATTTAAATTTTTTATATTTAGCTGTAGGAATATTATTTTTTTGCATAAATTCTTTGGCAAATGACTTGCTTCCCTCTAGCATTGCTCCTTCTTTTTTGGGGCCTATTACAATAACATGTTTAGTATCTTCATCATGTTTAATCCTATTATGTAAGCCATTAACTAAAGGGACTTCTGGCCCAACTACTAGTACATGAATTTGGTGTTCTATAATTTGATTTTTAACACAATTAAAATCGTTAATATTAAGATCAATATTAGTGGCAATTTTTGAAGTGCCAGAATTACCAGGTGCCACAAATAATTTATCTAAAAGTTCACTTTTTTTAATTTTCCAGGCAATTGCATGTTCTCGTCCACCTGAACCTAATATTAATACATTGATTGAATTATGCTTCATGGTTGTATTTTTCAATTATTTTTTTAGTAAGTTTTAAATTGTGAAAAACCTGCTGCACATCATCTAAATCTTCAAACTTTTCTATAATACTTAGTATTTTTATACTTTCTTCATTTGTCAAGGTAATTATGTCATTTGCTATACGTTGAATATTAGCAGATTGGGCTTCAATAGACATACTTGTTAATTTTTCTTGGATTAATCCAAATTTATCAAAATGACATATTATTGTACATAAATTTTTTTCCACCTCAAATTCTTCTAAACCATAATCGATTAATTCCATTTCAACTTCATCTAGACTTTGAGGGAATTGTGTTTTGTCAATTAAAAAAACCCCTTTCTTTTCAAACAGATATTCTAACGAACCATTTTTACCAAGTTCCCCCCCAGACTTATTAAATACAGATCTTACTTCGGCAACAGTTCTGTTGATGTTATCAGTGGTACACTCGATAAATATAGCAATTCCGTTAGGTGCATAGCCCTCGTAGGTTGCCTCAAAATATGTATCAGCATCATCTCCACTAGCTTTTTTTATTGCTCTCTGTACATTTTCTTTAGGCATATTGACACTTTTAGCATTTTGAATTGCTGCCCTAAGCCTAGGGTTAGAGTCGGGGTCATGTCCACCCTCCTTTACCGCCACCGAAATTTCTTTTATAATTTTAGTGAATACTTTACCTCTTTTTGCATCTTGGGCCCCCTTTCTATGTTTTATATTTGCCCATTTACTGTGTCCTGCCATAAATGAAAATACCTATTTATAGCTTTCCAACGTGTAGCTTTCCACGAAACCAGTCTCTTCATTAGTTAGTCTTGTTTGTGGGATTGCTTTTAAAATTGAGTAAGCTTCTAGTGAAGATTTATATGTTTTACCTGAAATTGTAATTGTATTGTTTTGTATTATCTCTTCTGTATTTTTATCACCAACTTTTACATCTACAGATACTTCTGTCGAAGTACCGAAGTATACTAATAATATAATTCCAACAATTGCTAGAATCATGATACTGAGAGAACCAGACTCCATTGATTCTTTACTAGGAGCTTTTTTTACTTTTGTTTTTTTTACAACCTTTGCTTTAGTAGTTTGTTTTTTTGTTANTTTTTTAGACATGATAATTAGAATTTAGTTTAAACAATAATACAAATATAAGAGCATATTTTTAATCATTCAATTTTAAAACAGCAAGAAATGCAGATTGTGGAATTTCTACACTTCCAATTTGTTTCATTTTCTTTTTCCCCTTTTTTTGCTTTTCTAATAGTTTTCTTTTTCTAGTAATATCTCCCCCATAACATTTAGCCGTAACATCTTTCCTTAAAGCTTTTACAGTTTCTCTAGCAATAATTTTTGAACCTATAGCGCCTTGAATAGCAACATCAAATTGTTGTTTTGGGATTAATTCTTTTAATTTGATGCATATTTTTTTGCCAATGTGATATGCATGTTTTTTATGTAAAAGGGATGATAGTGCATCAACCTGGTCGCCATTTAGCATAATATCTAGTTTGACCAATTGAGTAGTTTTATAACCATCTGCTTGATAATCGAAAGAAGCATAGCCCTTAGAAATACTTTTTAGTTTNTCATAAAAGTCAAATACTATTTCTGCTAATGGCATNTCAAAAGNTAGTTCAACTCTGTCTGTTGTTAAATANACTTGAGAAACAAGCACACCTCTTTTTTCGATACAAAGGTTCATAACTTGACCTATAAAATTACTCTTAGTAATTATTTGTGCCTTTATATATGGTTCAGTGACTGATTCTATTTTGTCTGGTGATGGAAAGTCAGAAGGGTTGTTAATTTGTATTTCTTCACCTTTTTTGGTTGTAGCATAATATGAAACATTTGGAACCGTATTAATAACGGTCATATTAAATTCCCTTTCTAATCTTTCTTGAATAATCTCCATATGGAGCATGCCAAGAAATCCACATCGAAATCCAAAACCTAAAGCAATTGATGATTCTGGCTCAAATGTTAATGAGGCATCATTGAGTTGTAATTTTTCTATTGATGCGCGAAGTTCTTCGTAATCATCGGTATCGACAGGGTAGATTCCTGAAAAAACCATCGGCTTAACTTCTTCAAAACCCGAAATAGCTTGTTGACAAGGCTCGTCACAAGATGTTATTGTATCACCCACTTTAACTTCTTGTGCATTTTTAATACCAGAAATAATATAGCCTACGTCTCCT
This sequence comes from Flavobacteriales bacterium TMED191, assembly GCA_002171975.2. Classification (NCBI taxonomy): domain Bacteria; kingdom Pseudomonadati; phylum Bacteroidota; class Flavobacteriia; order Flavobacteriales; species Flavobacteriales bacterium TMED191. Next base: position 4,841 of record NHIO02000035.1, on the reverse strand, counting down.
GTTTGAATTATGTCTTTTGGCTCTTTATCTAGTTTTAGTGTGCCAATTTCATCCGCCATATATTCCTTTCCAGTTGCAAAAAATTTCACTTTTTCATTTTTCTTNATACTCCCTGAAACAATTTTAAAATATGCTTCTATCCCCCTAAAAGGATTGTAAACTGAGTCAAAAATTAATGCTTGTAAATTACCTTTGGTATTTCCATTAGGTGGCGGAATTGACTTGATAATTGCATAAAGGATGCTTTCTATGCCTTGTCCAGTTTTACCTGAAGCACCAATAATTTCGTTAGCATTACAGCCTAGTAAATCAATAATTTGATCTTTAGTAGCTTCTTTATCTGCATTTGGCAAATCAATTTTATTTAAAACCGGAATAATTTGTAAATCATTTTCAAGGGCAAGGTATAAATTTGAAATAGTTTGCGCTTCGATACCTTGAGCAGCATCTACTATCAAGAGTGCCCCTTCGCACGCGGCAATAGATCTAGAAACCTCATACGAAAAATCAACATGACCAGGGGTATCAATTAAATTTAAAGTATAATTTTTATTTTCAAATTTATAATTCATTTGAATAGCATGACTTTTAATAGTAATACCTCTCTCTCTTTCTAAGTCCATATTATCGAGAAGTTGATTTTGTAAATCCCGTTCGGAAATGGTTTTTGTAAACTCTAGAAGCCTGTCAGCAAGAGTACTCTTACCGTGGTCTATGTGCGCTATTATGCAAAAATTACGTATTAAATCTTGTTTGGAAGACATTTTCAAAATTGCTTTTTTTCAAAGTTAACTTTTCTCGTTCATATATTGATGACTACTGTGGTGATTTTGTTATATTTGTGTAAAGCATTGTTAAGTTTAAATTCATTAGAATGAGGAATATAATATTTTTCTTTTTTTGTTTATTATGTATAAATTCTTTTGCACAAGTTGTAGCTGAGGGAGATACAGTATTATGTAATGGTCAACAGGGTGAAGTTGGTGTTACCTTAACTGCAACTTCTTTTGCTGTGGACTTAACTGATGCAAATATTTATTCAGATGACACCTTTGGGGGAGTAATTGATATGGGTTTTAATTTTGACTTTTATGGTAATACATTTAATCAAGTGATCTTATCCTCTAATAATTATTTATCTTTTAATGTGGCTAACGCCAACGGCTATTCTGGATGGGCAATTAATCAAGCTGTTCCTAATAATTTTGATGCACCTTTAAATTCTATTTTATGTCCTTGGCAAGATATTTACCCTGGAGTTAATGGAAATGGAACAATTCAATATGCGACAACAGGAGAAGCTCCGAATAGAGTTTTTATTGCATCATTTTGTGGGATTCCTATGTTTTCATGTACAGACATATGTTACTCAAGTCAAATTAAATTATATGAATCTACAAATGTTATAGAAACTCACATAGCACAAAAAGTTTTGTGTACCACATGGAATGGTGGAGTTGCGATTCACGCTTTACATAATGCAGACGGAACTATCGCACATGTTGTGACGGGTTTAGATGGAGTTGAAAGAAATTACCCAAACCAATGGACATGTGAAAATGATGGATGGCGGTTCACTCCTAACGGTAGTAATGATTATGTCTTAGAAAATATAGACTTTGCACCCGCAGTAGCAGGAACAGATATTATTTGGCAAGATCAATTTGGGAATCAGATTGGCACAGGGGGAGAAATTATTGTATTTCCTGACGGAAACACTACTTATACAGCGGGAGCTTCTTTATGTGGTGATGCAGGGGATTGGTGTGGTTTTGAAGGCGGTATTGAAGGTGACGATGTGTCAATTAGTTTTGAATCTGTTCAAATTTTAGATGTCGATGTTGTTAATGCTCCTTGTGATAATCCAAGTGGAGGAAGTGCAATTGTCTATGTGGATGGCTCGGGGGGGCCTTATAATTATTCTTGGCAAAATAGTGTTGGCGACGTGATTTCTGAGTCAGCCGCATCTATTGGAAGTTTGACAGCAGATACGTATCAATTTACAATTTCTACATTAAGTGGTTGTGAAGATGTAATAGAAATAGTAATTGACACTGATGGCAATGAAGTTACAGATGCTAATACAGTAGAAGATATAGAAACTTGTGAATTAGAAATAAATCTTTTCGGAAATGATCCTTTAGATGGTGAAACAGGCTATTGGACTTTAGTTTCGGGGCAGGGAAATATCATTAACTCTACAAATTCAGAAACCACAATTACAAATCTAGGCTTTGGTGAAAATATTTTTGCTTGGACTTTGGAAAATGAGTGTGGTACTAGTACGGATGAAATAGAAGTATATGTAATTAATGGTAATCCAACTGTGACAAATTTAGGTTCTTATTCTTGCCTTGAACAAATACCTCTTTTAGCAAGTGTAGAAAATGGTGAGGGTGAATGGAGTGTTAGTCCAGACGACGGAGTTTCTATTGATAATGTAACTAGCCTAAACACTTTTGCTACTATAGAAAATTATGGTACATACACTTTTACATTTGAGGGATGTAATGGGCAGGCTTCTGAAATTGCTTTTATGAATTCTTCTGAACCTATTTTAAATGGGCCCGAATCTGTTTCATGTCTAGAAGCTTTTGAATTAACAGCTACAACACCTGGAGATTATGGATATTGGGATTTCATCGGTCCTGGTAACACTCAGTTTAGCAGTCCAGATAATTTATCAACAACAGTTAGTGTAGACGATTTTGGAGTTTATGAATTTATATATTATGGTTGTGGAACATCTAATAGTATTTTTGTAGATGTTTTAAATCCAAATCCAACTATTGAAGATCCAGGTGTAATATATTGTGATTTAGAAGCAGAAGTTTTTGCCAATTCATTATTTAGTGGAACATGGTCTTTAAGTGATAGCAACTATGGAGCTACAGTCATCCCAAGTGACAACTCATGTATAATAACAGTCCCTGATTATGGAGACTATAATATCATTTTTACAAGTTGTGGTATTAGTGATACACTAAGTATAACATTTGATACGGTTGACCCCTATATCAATATATCAGATAATAATAATTGCATTTTTGCAATTGATTTAAATGTTTCAACCCCTGATCTTAATGGTGGACCTTGGCAATGTATAATTGCACCCCCTCCATTTAGTTCAATGGATGTTGATATAGCTGATCCCTACAGTAATTCAACTCAGGCTATTGTTCCCTCATATGGTATATATGCATTTTCATTTTCATCTTGTGATGTAACGGATACAATTGAAATAGGTGTTTCTTGTCCTATTAGTGTTCCTAATAGCTTCTCTCCAAACGGTGATGGGGTTAATGATGTTTTTGAAATATCTGATATTGATGTAAACGTACACACTCAAAGTGTTTTCTATGTTTTTAATAGATGGGGAGGTGTTGTGTACATTGATCCTAACTATGGTTTGAATGGAGAGTGGTGGGACGGACGTATGCTTTTTCATAATAGACAACTTTCTAGTTATGTGTTCCAAAACAATTGGGATAATAATCAAGATTACGTTAGAGATGGCGTGTATTTTTATACTTTAGAAGTTTATAATTCTATTTTTAATCAAAAAGAGTTTTACTCTGGTGAAATATCTATTTTTACACAGACTCAATAACTTAGCTAAGTTGTTGTAAATGAGCTATTTGCTTTGCGAAAATATCATATTCTACATTTACTAATGATTCTTCAAGAACGTCTTTAATATTTGTGTTGTCGTAAGTATAGGGGATTATATCGACGGAAAATCTATTATTAGAAGGATTAATATCCGAAATTGTTAGACTAATACCGTTAAGAGCAACGGATCCTTTAGTTATAACATATTTGTTATATTCTGATTTCTGTTCAAAAGTTAGTTTCCAGCTTCCATTTAAATCTTTTTTTTCAATACATTTAACGGTTCCATCAACATGTCCTTGAACAATATGTCCGTCAATTCTATCTCCAACAGCTAAGCATCGTTCTAAGTTAATATTTTCTCCTTTTTTTAAGAATTTTAAGTTTGTTTTTTGAAGAGTCTCTTTTACTGCACATACTGTATAATTAGTATCTGTCATCTCATGTACTGAAAGGCATATGCCATTATGGCTAATACTTTGGTTAATATTTAAATCGTCAATGAATTCACATTTGACAGTAATTAACATATTAGATTTGTTTAATGTCAGATTTTCAACTTTCCCTAATTGTTCGATAATTCCGGTAAACATTTTACTAAATTGAGTTTTAATTTATCTAAATTAGTTACAAAAGTAAATTAAAAAAACAATATTATATGAACTTTACAATCACATTACAAGAGTATGAGTGCGAAAAGATCAATTGGCATTTAACTGATGAGTATTCATTATTATTAAACTGCCCTTTAAACTTCTTTTCTTCTGACAACAAAAATTTAGAACTTTATAGTGATTTAGTAAGAAGAGAGGGCGCTGAAATTCAAAAATTCCTGACTACTTTGAATAAGGCTTACAATAAGAAAAAAAAAATTAAAAAAATTTTCGTTAAATCTTCTCAAAAATCAAAGTTGGAAAATACAATAATAGATAATTTTTTAGAGGGTTTTTTTCTTGCTAATTATACATTTAATAAACATAAGTCAAATGTAATTGACTCTTCTTTAATTCTGAAAACAAATTTTAAAAATAAGATTTCACATGCATCTGTTCAAGGTGCTTGTATTGCGCGTGATTTAGTTAATGAGCCCCTTTCTCATTTAAATGCAGAAAAACTTTCATCCAAACATATATCTCTTCCGATAAATATGTTAATTAGCCAAAAAGATGCAAGGTTTATTGCAAAAACACTATCAAAATTATTATCGTGAAAAAAATAAATATTTTAGT
>NHIO02000034.1 GCA_002171975.2 Flavobacteriales bacterium TMED191 | reverse complement strand
CTTCCATACAGAAACTTTATACAACGGAGTTTATCTTATCAATATAAACCAACTTAATAATTCCATTACTAAAAAAGTAATCATTAATAAATAATTTTGTGGTTAGATAATTTCTATCTACCAAATAATTAGTTTTATAGTATGAAATTATTTTTAACAAATCAAAACAAATCAGAAAGAATAGTTCGATTTATTATTTCACTATTTTTATTGCCAACTCCTTTTGTACTTGAGTGTACAACCTACTCTATGATTCTTGGAATACTGGGTGTGATTCTATTATTTAACTCAATAGTCGGAACGTGTTATATATATAGAGTATTAGGTGTTAATACATGTAAACTTAATAAGTAAATTATTGGTGCTTATAAGTTCGTGAAGTTTTTTGTAGTATAAAGTATCTATATATAATATCACTGATTTTACCATTTATTTTTTTACCAATTCTTGGTTTTGATAATTCAAAATATACAAGACAAACCTCATCTACAAAACATTAAGTCAATTTCATTCAACCGTAACAGATTTAGCTAAATTTCTTGGCTGATCCACATCACAACCCCTAAGTTTTGCAATTTGATATGATAAAAGTTGTAGTGGGATTGTAGTTAATAATGGGGTTAGGAATTGGTGTGTTTCGGGTATTTTAATTATGTGATCTGCAATTTTTGACATTTTGGAGTCCCCTTCTTTTACAATTGCAATTAATTTACCAGATCTAGCTTTTATTTCTTCTGCGTTAATTAACACTTTATCATAATTAGATTTATCTGTAGCAATTATAACGGTAGGCATATTCTTATCAATTAGAGCTATTGGTCCGTGTTTCATTTCAGCTGCAGGATAGCCTTCAGCATGTATATATGATATCTCTTTTAATTTTAGTGCTCCTTCTAATGCAACAGGAAAACTAATCCCTCTTCCTAAATATAAAAAGTTCTTAGCGTTTTTATACATTTTTGCTAATTGTTTGATGTCAATATGAACATTATTAAGTGTTTCTTTCATTTTTTCACTTATTAAAAAAAGATTTTTTGTAATATCTGTAAAATCTTCGTTTGTAATATTTTTTTTCAATTTGGCTAGAAAAAGAGAAATTAAAATTAGTACAGTTACTTGTGAAGTAAAAGATTTGGTTGATGCAACACCAATCTCAGGACCTGCGTGAGTATAAGTGCCAACTCCGGAAGAACGAGCAATGGACGAGCCAACAACATTACATATTCCGTAAACAAATGCTCCTTTTTGTTTTGCTAATTTTAGCGCAGACAAGGTGTCAGCAGTTTCACCTGATTGGGATATTGCAATAACCATGTCATTTGTTGAAATCAATGGGTCACGATATAAAAATTCTGAGGCATATTCTACTTCGACTGGAATCCTAGAAATGCCTTCAATGAGGTATTCTCCCACAAGTCCAGCATGCCATGAAGTTCCACAAGCAATAATTATAATTTTTTTAACAGTTTTTAGAAAGTTTATATTTTCATTTAGACCTCGAAGTCGTACAAGGTTAAAATCGGAGGAAATTCTGCCCCTAAGTGTTTCAATAATGGCTTGAGGTTGTTCATATATTTCCTTGAGCATAAAAGTTTCATAGTTTCCTTTTTCTATAGCTTTTAATTCAATATTTAACTTTTGAATATATGGAGTCTTACTTTTGTTCTGTATTGTCTTAATTATTATTTCCTCATGACTAATTTCTGCAATTTCATCATCATTTAAATAGATTACATTTTTTGTATATTCCACGAAAGGAGATGGGTCGGAGGCTATGAAATTCTCCTTATTTCCCACACCAATTAAAAGAGGACTGCCTTTTTTTGCAACAATTAATTTTTGAGGATTGTTTTTGTCAATTACAACTAACGAATATGCACCAACAACTTGAGATAAAGCTAATTGGATTGATTTAAATAAATCAGTTTTTTCATTTTTTTGAACTTCTTCAATTAAATTAATTAATACCTCTGTATCGGTTGCGCTATTAAATTTATACCCTCTTTTTATTAATCCTTCTTTAATCGACAAATAGTTTTCAATGACACCGTTATGTATAATTGACAGNTTTTGGTTCATGGACATATGTGGATGNGCNTTTAGATCGGAGGGTGAACCATGAGTTGCCCATCTNGTATGACCGATACAGATATTTGACNCTAAATTATNAGANAATGAGTTTTCAAGAGTTTTAACTTTTCCTGATTTTTTTTGAATAATTAAATTGTTATTTTGAATGTAAGCAATACCTGCAGAGTCATAGCCTCTGTATTCTAATCTTTTTAGTCCTGTAAGGACAATGGGTACAGCATTTTTAGGTCCAATATATCCAACAATCCCACACATTTTAACCTTCTATGAGGATTAAAGTTAGTTTTATAGTTTTATTTAGAATGACTCTATCCGCATTAGATGATCTTTGATATGTATGTAGTCGACATATAGGATTATGGTTTTCTAAAAGTATTTTTTGGATATGTCTAGTAATATCAAATTCATAAGAGTTATCGGAAGATAAAATACCTCCACTTAGCCCTTCAATAGAAATTAAGTTGTTATTAGAGTATTCATAGAGATTAAGTTGCTGCGGGATTTTGAAGTTTTGATTTTCTTCAAACACAGATAATTCTAAGGTTGCATCATTGACGATGAAACCTGAATCCTGATAGTTTTCTAAAAAAGAAAAATCTAGTTCTGAAAAAACCCCTCCCATTGATTGTAGAAATAACAAATTAGTATCTATTGGTAATGATTCATCATAATCATGATTAACGTGATTTAATCTTACACCCGAATTAATAGGAAAGTTAGTTATAACATCTTCGTTTTTATTATTTGTATACTCAATTTGTAAAGTAGCATCTTCACTTGATGAGTTAAGGTAGATAATTGAGCCATTATCGATGATGGGTTGAACATCTAATTTGAACCCATAAAATACTTCGGTAAATGATTCACTATTTAATAATGCTTCAGATGATAGGTTGAGGATTTCATTAAGTCCAAAACTTGTAGGAAGTTGCAGAATTAATGCATTAGAATCTAAAATTTCAGATAAATTAATTAAGTATTCTGCTCCTTCAATTGGTGTTGATTCAAAGTCGTCAGTAGTAAAGTATTGCATATCATTTTCTATATTAATACTTTGGTTTAAAGTTGACAATTTAATATTAAAGTTTGTTGTAGAGTCACCAAAAAATTCAGTTAATGGAAATCTTAATCTAATATTAGATATACTGTTTGCATCAAAAGCTATTTCATTATTAGGTAATGTTATTTGAAAGCAAAATGATGCATTTGTTTGTCCGGAGATAGGGTCAAAGTAGGAACCTAATAAGTTAGTTGATGAGTTTTGAGCATCTAGGCTATCTTCAATTGCAGAAAAAGAAGTAATTTCAACAAGGCTATCAGCAAGAATAAAAACATCGTGTTGATTGTTTATAAGTAAATTTTCACCAATAATCGATTCTTCATTTTCACATGAAAAAAAAAGACATGTACACGACAGAGTAATTATAAAGTAAAAAATACCTTTGTTCATAACTTTACACTAGAGCTTCCGAAAAAAAATTTTGATAAAAATTGTAGTATTCTGTTTCTAATTCAGGTGTTAAAACAGGAGTGTTGTTAGAGTTAAGAATATCCAATAAACTATTGTTTGTGTAATTATTTTCGAACACTATGCCGTCTGAAAATCTTGCAGCAATCTTATATATATTTTCAGAATTAGGTTTTTTTAAGACATCTAAATGGCTTTCAGAGACACCATCAAACTTGATTTTTTCATAAATTTTCTTATTAAGCATTCCTTTGAAAGATTTTTTATAAATCGAGGAGATAATCTTAGTGTTTGCAAAAACCGGATGTTCACTATAAATAGTTTTTAGATACATAGGTAACATTGAAGTAAACCACCCGTGGCAATGTATAATGTCAGGACTCCAACCAAGCATTTGAAGAGTCTCTAATACGCCACGACAAAAGAACATCATGCGCTCATCATTGTCACTTATTAGCTTGTCATCATTATTATGTAGTACATTTTTTCTTTGGAAATACTCATCATTATCAATAAAATATACTTGTAAGCGAGCTTGTGGAACAGACGCAACTTTTACAATCAANGGTTGGTCGATGTCATTTACAACGATATTTACACCTGACAACCTTATGACNTCATGAAGTTGATGTCTTCTTTCGTTAACACATCCGTATTTGGGCATGAATAAACGAACTTCTGTATTTTTATTTTTCTTAACAATTTTGGCCAAATCTAAAACNCTCTGTGCTAGTGTTCCATCTGGAATATATGGTGTAACCTCTTGGGAAACTATTAAAATTCTTTTCTGCATCGACAATCTATCTTTTTTTAATTTAGGAGCTACAAATTTAACAAAATTTGTGGTCTTTTTAAAAAATATCATGCATATTTAGCATATATTATTGATTTGTGTTTTGAAAATAATTAGAAAAAGAAAATACTTAAAAAAGGATCTAAAAGTTTTGAGAACAAAACCAATATCAATTGGTTTTGTTCCTACTATGGGATCTCTTCACAAAGGTCATATCTCTTTGATTCAAAATTCAAAAAGAGATAATGATATTACTATATGTTCGATTTATGTAAATCCAAAGCAATTTAATGATAAAAATGACCTTATTAATTATCCAAAAGATACGATAGGTGATATAAGAAAATTAGAACAGGCCAACTGTGATATATTATTTCTACCATCAGATGAAGAGATATATCCAAGCCAATTCCAAAACATAGAATATGCTTTTACTACTGTTCTAAATGTTTTAGAGGGCCAAAGACGACCGGATCATTTTAATGGGGTTTTAAACGTTATCAAGATTTTATTTGAATTAGTTGAGCCTAATAAGGCTTATTTTGGGGAAAAAGATTATCAGCAATTATGGCTTATTATTTTATTTCAAAAATTATATAATTTCTCACCTACTATTATAGCTGTTGATACAATTAGGGATGAAAATGGTTTAGCTTTAAGTTCTCGTAATCAACATTTAAGTTTGGATCATAAAAAAATATCAATAAATTTATATACTGCACTCAATTTCTTTAAAGAAAATATTGAAGATTGTTTTAAAGAGTCCTCCTCTTTATCCATTAATTCAGCTCAAGTACAAAGAGTAAGATTACGGGTTATCCGCGATATTTTAAGTAATCCATCAATAAAATTGGATTATTTTGAAATAATTGAATTGGAAAATTTTAGCTTTGTGAGTAATTTACATCGTAATANAAAATATCGTGTTTTAATTGCCGCATATGTAGGGAAAATTCGATTAATTGATAATATCTCAATCAACTAAATATGTTAGTACAAATANTGAAATCAAAAATACATCGTGTTACAATCACAGAAGCNAATATTGATTATATAGGTAGTATTACTATAGATCCCGCTTTAATTAAGGCTGCTAACATGATTCCTGGAGAGAAGGTTCAAGTATTAAATCTCACGAATGGTGAAAGGNTAGAAACTTATGTGATCGAAGGTCAAAAAGAAGGACAAATAGGTATAAATGGGCCTGCAGCACTTAAAATGCAAGTTGGTCACAAGGTTATTGTGGTGGCATATGCATTTTTGGAGGAAGGATTAGCTAAAAGTTACTCGCCTACTATCATTTTCCCAAATGAGGAAACTAATTTAATTAATAAATGAAACAATTAATCCAATATTTTAAACCAGCGGTATTTTTATTGTTAGGCTTATTTTTATTATGGGTTTCGTTGAAAGACATTGATTTATTAGTATTTAACAATACCTTGAAGGAGATACCACTTAAGTGGGTTTTTTTATCAATGCTACTAGGGTATTTAGCGTTTATATTTAGAGGTTTAAGGTGGTATTTATTGATTGAGCCCTTGGGTTATAATCCTCGAAAATCTTATTTAGTTCAAGCTATTGCCTTTGGTTACTTATTTAATTCTTTCATTCCAAGAAGCGGAGAACTTGTTAGGTGTACTGCTTTGAATAAAATAACCGATATACCTGTTTCTTCTTTATTTGGTCATGTTTTACTAGAGCGTGTAATTGACTTTATTATATTAGGGCTTTGCATTGGTTTGTCCTTTGTTTTAAATCACGATAAATTTCTTATTTTTTCTCAGGATTTTTCCTTTCCTCTAATTTATGTTTTATTCTTCTTAATTATTCTTTTTTTTGTATTTGCTTTAATTAAGTCACGGAAGTTTTTATTTAGGCAAAATCATCTTGATAGGATTGACTCGTTTTTCAGGGGATTAAAAAACGGTTTTTTGTCATTCAAAACAATTAAAAATAAATTTCTATTTTTAATATATACAATTTTGATTTGGACATGTTATTTATTTATGACGGTTGTTTGTTTTTTATGTTTTGATGAATTAAAAGACTTAACATTAAGCGAGGGATTATTTGTTATGGTTGCTGGTGGTCTCGGTATGGTTGTACCTACACCAACGGGAATAGGTTCATATCATTATTTGGTTATTAAGGCGTTAGCAGCAATTGGTATAGCTTATGAGACTGCAGGTTTTTTTGCTCTAATTGTTCATAGTTCACAGGCTATTATGATACTAGTGTCAGGTGCAATTGCAATGTTAATACTTTATAGACATAAAAAAAATAATTAAAATGAGTAAGTCAAGTTTTTATTGCAATAGTTGTGGTTATGAAGCTGCTAAGTGGCTAGGTAAATGTCCCGCATGCAAACAATGGAATACGTTTGTTGAAGAGATAAAATCTTCAACAAAACAAAAAAAATTATTTAGTATTTCTTCACCATCCTCTAAGGCTACTTTAATTCAAGATATTAAAAACGAATCTTCAATAAAGACTTCTACTTCAGATGCTGAGTTAGATGTTGTACTAGGTGGCGGTATCGTGGCGGGATCAGTTATTTTATTAGCTGGCGAGCCTGGTATTGGAAAGTCTACTCTTTTACTTCAAATTGCGTTGCTTCATAAAAGTAACACATTGTATGTTTCAGGTGAAGAAGCTTTAACTCAAATTAAAATGAGAGCGGATCGTCTAGGAATTAAAAATCAATATTGTCATGTATTTAGTGAAACCTTAACTATAAAAATTATTAATCATTGTAATCAAATGGTTAATGAGAAAAATGCATATAAACTAATTATTATTGATTCAATACAGACCTTAATTAGTGATTCGATTGATTCCCCTATAGGATCTGTTAGTCAGATTAAACAATGTTGTTCGGAATTGGTTCAATATGCAAAACAAACAAACACACCAATTATTTTAATTGGCCACATAACTAAAGAGGGCCAAATTGCCGGGCCAAAGATTTTAGAACATATGGTTGATGTTGTCTTAAATTTTGAAGGAGAAAAAACACATTTATATAGAATTCTTAGGGCTTCCAAAAACAGATATGGATCTACATCTAAAGTAGGTGTTTATGAAATGGTTGAGGCTGGTTTGAAACAAGTACTAAATCCTTCTACAATTTTAATGACCGATGGTGAACAACAAATGAGTGGAACATCAATTGCTTCTACTTTTGAAGGTCAGAAGACATTTTTAGTTGAAGTTCAGGCGTTAGTGTCACCAGCTGTATATGGAACCCCTCAAAGATCTGTAAATGGATTTAACCTAAAGAGATTGAATATTCTGTTAGCAGTATTAGAAAAAAAATGTGGATTTAAAATAAGTTCTCAAGATGTTTTTTTAAATATAGCTGGTGGCATTAAAGTCTCAGATCCATCCATGGACCTAGCAATTATAGCTTCTATTCTGTCCTCAAATGAGGACTTTATTATTAGTTCAAAGATATGCTTTGCAGGTGAAGTGGGTCTAAATGGTGAAATTAGACCTATACCTAGAATTGAAAACCATATTCAAGAAGCCGATCGGATAGGATTTAAAAGTATAGTGATTTCATCTAAAAACAAACTCATTCATACTCCCGAGAAGATCAATATTGTTAAGTGCAATAAAGTAATGGACCTATATACACATCTAGCTAATTTAAAGCAATAAAAACCGATAGACTATTTATATATATATTTTACTAAATTTTAGTATATTTGTGTTCAATCATTTACAGATTTAACTCAAAAAATATGAATAAATATATTTACTTGTTGGCGGCATTTTTATTTTTCAATTGCTTTTTAATTGCTCAAATCGAGGAAAGAAAGTATTGTGGAACTGATAAATTAATGCAAGATGCATTGTCTGACCCAGAAAAGAAACAGGTATTAGATCAGTTGGAAATTTTCACTAAGGAATTTATTTCAAACCTTGATCGCAGTAGACAATCAGAGTCTTACATCATACCAGTAGTTGTTCATGTCATTCATGATTTTGAAGAAGAAAATATTAGTTATGAGCAAATCGATAATGGGATTGCAAGAATTAACGAAGATTTTAATGGTCTAAATGATGATTTATCGGAAGTTATTGATCACTTTACGAATAGAATAGGTTTCCCTGGTATGGAATTTAGATTAGCCACAAAAGATCCTGATGGAAATTGTACATATGGAGTTACTAAAACTGCATCCCCTTGGACTGAAAATTCTGGTTCAAAAGTAATGCAGTTAGCTAATTGGGATGACAAAAAATATGTAAATATTTATGTGGTTAAAACTTTTGATGAAAGCATGTCATCAGCTGCTGCTTATGCTACTAAACCGGGAAGTGGGAGTAGTGAATATGGGGATTATATTTTTTGTAGATATGATTATTTTGGTGATTGGAATACAGCTAGCGATAGCGGTCCAACAGATTATAATTGGGCTAGACATACTCTTCCTCATGAAATGGGGCACTTTTTTAATTTAGACCACCCTTGGGGTGGAAGTAATAGCCCGGGTGATGTTGATTTAAATTGTTCAATTGATGATGGTGTTGAAGACACTCCATGGACTATTGGAACTGATGGAAATGATGTTGGTTGTCCGCTAGATCAAAATACTTGTATGGATCTAGCTCCGTCGCCACTTTTCCCAAATGACACAATAGATAATGTCCAAAATATTATGGATTATTCATCTTGCGCGCATATGTTTACACAAGGTCAGTCTGAAAGAATGTTAGCAGCAGCTAACAGTTTAGCTGGTAATAGATGGTATTTATGGCAACCAGATAATTTAGTTGCTACCGGAACAGACAATGAAAGTTGGAATAATACTCCATATGCAGATTGCACTCCTATTCCTGATTTTACAACCTTGAATGATATTACCCTAGGTTGTCCTGGAAGCTCTATTAATTTTCAAGATTTTACATACAATTACAGAACCGAAAATATTACTTATAATTGGACTTTTGAAGGTGGATCGCCTGAAATTTCAAGTTTAAAAAACCCAACGGTAGAGTATTTTTTACCAGGCACCTATGATGTTACCTTATCTGCTTGTAATGGAGACTTATGTAGAGATACTACTATGGTAGATTATATTACCATTTTATCAGAGACAAATGTATTAGCTGAAGCTGGATTTTCTCAGAGTTTTGAATCTGCTGATTTTCCTAATTTAGATTCTGAAGTTTGGTGGGGAGGTAATTCACATAATGAACTGCATTGGGAACGAACAGAAGATGCTGCAAATGTAGGAAACTCATCATTAAGAATAAAGAGTCAAAATTATAATTTTCAGCGTGAATCGCATGCATTTTCATCTCCAGAACTAAACATCTCTGAATTTGCCCCTGACGGCACAGGCGTTGCTGATTTATGGATTTCATTTGATTATGCATACGCAAGAAGGCTACCATATACTGCAGCAGCACAAGATGATGATGGTTTTGTAGTTGACACTTTCTCAATTCATCATGATGAACTGATAATATCTTATAAAAGTTGTTCTCAAAATACTTGGAAAGAAAGACCTAGATTATCTACAAGACCGGGTGTTCAAGGTGATTATTTAAGTCTTCAAGAAAGTCTTATTACTACAGATAAAATATATTTTAATTCATTTAACCCTCAACCAGGTTTAGTTGAGGATGGAGGAGAATGGAAGAAATATAAAATGAGTTTAGCTATTCAACAGTCAGCTATAATCGATGACCCTTCAATAATTGTTAAGTTTGAATTTAAAGGGACCGGTGAAGATCAGTATTCTTTTCATTTAGTTGATATGGGGCCTATGGGATATGACTATATTGAGGCCAGCTCTATTGGAGGCAATTGGTTGTATATAGATAATATACAAATTGGAACACAAGATCAAGTTTCAAGTACGAGAACTACCAACACTACTGATTTATTAGTTATTCCTAATCCTACTGTTTTAGGTAGTGGAATTGTTTCATTTGATTTATTAAAAGACGAAAATATTTCAATCACATTAACAAATTTATTAGGTACAAGATTGGATGTGAAGCAATTAAGTTTAGAATCAGGACATCATGATTTACAAATCTCAGATTTGTTTAGTATCAATAAAAAAGGTTCTTATATAATATCTATTCAAGGAGTTGAGTCTCGTGCGTCAGAGATGATTATAATTAGATAAGGTTGTGTTGTTAATATGAAAAGAATAGTAATCACACTATTAACAGTATTTTCTTGTTTTAATTACTTTTTTGGTCAGGTTGACAGATGCTCAACTGATAAAATGGTTCAGCAAGAATTACTATTGAATCCAGACAAACAAGTTATATTAAATCAACTGGAATCATTTACACAGGAATTTGTTAAAAATTATAATGCAGGAAGAATTGTAGATACAACATATATTATTCCTGTAGTTGTGCATGTTATTCACCTTAATGGTCCTGAACGAATTGACATGGTTCAAATTGAATCTGCTATTCAAAGTATGAATGATGATTTTAATTTACTCAATGATGATTTAATTGACAGTAATGGGGACTTTCTTCCTTCCACAACAACAAATAATATTGACACCTTAAGCATTTTTGTTCCTCAATCTGTTAATGGATCAATAGATTGGATGGTTCAAAATAATGTTTCAGTAAAAAAAAATGACACCTTATGTGTAGTCAATAATAATAACATTTCCACTGCTATAATTGCTGATGCAACTAACAACTATTTTAGCGGTGGTATTATTAATTTATTATATGATCCGCAAAGTATTGTTGAAAGTGGGGATTTAATTGCCCAAATAATTACTACTGAGGCTAGAGGTTTTGAGGACATAGTTGCTGACATTGGCATCGAATTTAGGCTTGCCACAAAAGATCCACAAGGCAACTGTACAACTGGTGTTACTTATCATGAGTCGAGTCTTACGTTAGCTGGTGGAGAAAATGTGAAGGATGATACTTATTGGGACAATGATATGTATTTAAATATTTGGACTGTTGCTAATGTTGCNAGTGGTGCAGCAGCATATGCTTATTATCCTGGTTCTGCGCCAACGAATCATGAGGGCATACTATGTCAGCATGATTATTTTGGCACTACGGGTACCTCTAGTAATAATAATTGGCAACGTCACACTATGTCTCATGAAGCAGGGCACTATTTTAATCTTCCTCATCCATGGGGAAGTACCAATGACCCCTCTTTAGAAACAAATTGTGATACTGATGATAGTGTTGATGACACTCCTAACACAATTGGTGCATCAGGCTGTTATTCTTATGAATCACAGGTTTCATGTGGATCTTTGGATAATGTCGCAAATATAATGGATTATACTAATTGTGCATATATGTTTAGTAAAGGTCAAAGAGCAAGAATGATAGCTGCTTTAAATTCTAATTCAGGTGCAAGAAATAATTTATGGTCATCTGAGAATTTAGAACTTACAGGAACAAATGATGCCTACTATTTCTCTCAACCTTATGCAGACTGTATACCTGTTCCAGCTTTTACAATAGAGGGAGATAATTTTGGGTCTCTTGGACAAAATGGTTTTTCTGTGTTATTTAAAAATCAGACATATAATACAGTTCAGGGTGAAGTATCTTATGAGTGGTCTTTTCCTGGGGCTACACCATCTACTTCAAGCTTACAAAGCCCCTCAGTCACATATGATGTTTCAGGTCAACATGATGTTATTTTAAAGGTTTCTAATAATAATGGCAGTGTTGAATTAGTAAAAGAAAATTATATAACTGTTTTAGAAAAAATTAGTTCCCCTTTAATAGAAGATTTTGAAAGTGTTGACTTTCCAAGTAATGCAGGCTTAGATAAGCCTAATTGGTACATATTAGATGAATTTCCTACTGAAACAAATTGGAAAAAAAATGATTTTGCGTCTTTTGATGGTAATCAGTCAATCAGAATTAGAAGTAAGGATTATAGCGAAGGATTTGATAATGTTAAGCAAATAATATGGTTACCAGAAATTGATTGTAGTCAAGCATCTGAAGGCGAAGATTTTAAATTATGTTTTAATATATCATATGCAAAACGTTTACCTTATACTGACTTATATGGAAACAGCGTCATTCCAGATACTCTGTGGATTCAAACAAGACGTAATTATGGGATTTGGATTAATAGGCCTAATCCATACAACCCTCTTACGACAGATGATTTAGTTTCCAATCAAAATACATATTTTAATAATTATGTACCTATTGATTCTACTGATTGGAAAGAAATATGCTTAGACTTTAATTTCGCTAGAGGTTCTTCGAGCTTAATGATAAAGTTTGAGTTTCAAGGAAAGGGTTATTTACAAAGTGACACTTTAATTACAACAAATGTTGGAGGTGAATATATTTCCAATAACTTAGGCGGGAATTGGCTATATATTGATAATGTACGTATAGGATCTTTGCAGGATATAGAAAATAGAATTGATGTTACTGGCGAGAGTGATGAACTATACAATTATAGAATTTTTGATCTGTACGGAAGAGAATACTATGAAGAACATTCTTTAAAAAATGGTATATATTTTAAGAATGGACAATTAGTTTTTATAAAAGGAGAATTATGAGATTTATTTTTATAGTTATTCTTTTTATATTTCAATCTAGTATTATATTAAGCCAAGTTTTGCCAATTTGTGGTACTGATAAGGTAATGAAAAAATATATTCATTCGGATCATTTTAAAAATCAACAAGCAAGAATCTCTGAAGCAGTCAATAGAAATCGAATGTTTAATACAAAGATCATTCCTATTGTATTTCATATTATACACGATGGCCACCCAATAGGGGAAGATGAAAATGTTTCAGTCGCCCAAATAGAAAATGCAGTTAGTATCTTAAATGAAGATTATAATACTCTCAATCAGGATTTAGAGAATGTTGTTAGTGAGTTTCAAAATATAATTGGTGATGCAAATATTGAATTTAGGCTTGCTAAATTAGACCCAAATGGTAATTGCACTAATGGCATTAATAGAATTTTGTCAAATATGACTAATCAAGCCAATGATTGTATAAAAGAATTAATTGCGTGGGATGATTCTAAGTATGTAAACATCTGGGTCGTAGAAGATATAGATAATTCAATAGGTGCAGCTGCATATACATATTTACCAGGCTCTTTATGGGACGATGAGGCAGAAGGAATAATCATCAATCATGAATATTTAGGAAGTATAGGTTCATCAAGTAATACTCCATATAAAAGACATACTTTAAGCCATGAATTTGGACATTATTTTAATTTACAACATACNTGGGGGTGGAGTTCAAATGGAGAAGCTGAGAATTGTTCTTATGATGATGATGTTAGTGATACCCCTAATACAATTGGAGCTTATTCAACATGTAATTTGTCTCAGCAAACTTGTGGTAGTTTAGATAATATTCAAAATTTCATGGATTATTCTTCTTGTACTTGTATGTTTACTGCTGGACAAGTTAATAGAATGCAGAACTGTTTAAATTCATCAGTTTCTCAAAGAAATAATCTTTGGACAAACAGTAACCTTTGGGCTACAGGTACACATGATAATTATAACGCTGAAGCATGTATTCCTAATATAGATTTTTTTACTTCCCATGTAGATAGAATATGTATAAATACACCAATTACATTTATAAACACATCAGAAAGCTTGGGTTCAAATGCAGTTTTTAACTGGTCTTTTCCTGGTGCTGAAATTGAGTATTCTTCTGAGGAAAATCCTACCATAAACTATACAGCTTCAGGTGAATATCAGGTTACATTAAATATTATATCTGCTGGTGGGGAAAACACAGTGACAAAAAATTATTTTGTATATGAACCTCCTATGAGTCTAAATGAAAGTTTTTCAAATACTCAATTCCCAGTAAATCCAGATCCTAGTTTGTCTTGGACTATTCAAAATCCAACAAATGAAACAACTTGGATTAGAAGCCCTCTTTCAGCGAATTCTAATACAGGATCAGTAAGAATAAGGAGTAGGTATTTTGAGTGTAATCAAAAACATTATTTATATACACCCACTTTAAACTTAAATAATTNTGGTTTGGGAATAGGTGANCCTCTTAAATTATTATTTGATTTAGCATATGGTCAAAGAAATAATCAATCTGATGATTTATTGGTAATCTCTTATTCTAAAGACTGTGGTAATACATGGCAAGAAAGAGCTTCTTGGGATACCCCAGAATTAATTACAACTAATGGTGGTAATGTTGGTAATAATTTCACTCCTAATCAAAATGAATGGTTAGAGAAATCTGTTAATATTCAATCAGCTGCAGAACAAAGTGATGTAATAATTAGATTTGAATTTAGTGGTGAAAGAGGAGGGTATCTATATATAGATAATGTAACACTCTCTGGAGAATGGATAAGTATAAATGAATTGAGTCCTTTAAGTTCAAGTCGAAAAGTTGTTAAACGGATAGATTTATTAGGNAGAGACAATATAAATAGTTTATTATATTTTGAAATATATAATACTGGGGAAGTTGACAAAAAATATAATTTAAGATAAATCTAATTTATGGACTATGTTTATTTCTGTCAAATAAATAATTTTGATTTAGTTCTTGTTGAAGAAATTCTAATTGCTAATAAAATTAAATTTTTGATCAAAAATTTACATGAATCCTCTTTGTCAGCTGGATGGGTGAGTCCAGGTGCAGTATTTAATGAAAAGATTATTTATTTAGAAAAGGAGAAAATAGAATTAGCCAAACGACTACTAAAAAACAACTTATAATACTTATACTATCACGTAGCTTAATCATCTGTTAAATAAAGCAATTATACTGTAAATGAGTCTATTTGAGTTTGTATTAATTTACCATCTAGCCACTTATTATCGATATGCGCATTATATTTTTTGTAAAAGTTAATAGCTGGTTGGTTCCAGTCTAAAACTTGCCACATCACTCTTTTCATTTTTTTTGATTTTGCCGTACGTATAACTTCATTAAACAATTTACTTCCAATGCCGGATTTTCGGTATTTTTCACGTACTATAAGGTCTTCTAAAAATAAGCATTTCCCTTTCCAAGTTGAGTACTTAGTATAATATAAAGCCATCCCAACAATTTGATTATTTTTTTCTGCTACAATAAATGAAAAAACAGATTTATTGCCAAATCCGTCATTTTCTAATTGTGTTAAGTTGATATCAACTTCAGATATAGCTTTTTCATAATCAGCCAACTCTTTAATTAAATCAAGTATAAATGGCAAGTCACTTTTTATTCCTTTTCTAATCTTTATCATTATATTTATTTAATATGATTTTGTCAAAAATAAAAAAACACTTTTTTTTATTTTTAGTTCGTCTAAAACAAAAAAAAACAATTAAGAGTCTTTTGGCACAAGACAACAATTTATTGAATCTTATTGTTGAGTCATTTTTAAAATTAAAGAAAAATAATTTATCTGATTCAGAAATTAAAATTTTTAAATCATGCGAATACTATAGAACTCTATTGTTGAATGACCATAGATCTATTTCCTTTGCAGTATTTGGATCAAATAAAACTATGTTGGTTAAAGATATTTGTAACAAGGCAGCATCGAAGCCTATTTGGGCACAATTTTTATATTTAATTACAAAAAATTTTTCAAATCCTCAATTTTTAGAAATTGGCACTAATCTAGGAGTATCTGGCACATATATATTAGAGGCATTAAAGGATAAAAAAAATAGTAAATTTTTTACTATGGAGGGAATTCCCCAGTTATGTGAAATAGCTGACAATCAGTTTTCTAGGATTTGCAGTAACTCAAAATATAAAATATATAAAGGGTTATATAAGAATACATTTTCAGAATTAATAAAAGACAATAATAATTTCAATATCATTTTTATTGATGGTAATCACAAGAAAGACCCAACTGTTCAGTATTTTTCTGAACTACAGAACAAGTTATCATCTAAAGCAATAATTATTTTTGATGATATTAATTGGAATTCTGAAATGCAAGAAGCATGGCACATTGTTAAATCATATAAAAATGTTACTTATTCTATAGATATGTTTAAATTTGGCTTACTTATTGTAGATAATACTAAGGTTAGTAAAAAGTCAGATTACTATTTACATTTAGCTTATTAATTATTTAAAAACTCTTTATATAAGAATGAAAAAATTACTTTTATTATTATTTCCTTTTATTCTTTTTTCTCAAAATGAACAATTCTACACTTTAAGTGGATATATATCCGATGTAAATAATGGTGAGAGTTTAATAGGTGTTAATATTGTTGTTGATAGTTTAAGTGTTGGAACTACATCTAACAGCTATGGGTTTTATAGTTTAACACTACCCAAAGGGATATATGATATTAGATATACTTATATTGGTTATACTACAAAAGTTATCAATTTTAATTTTAATAGGAGCATTAGTAGTGATATAGAGTTGTCAATTACAAATGAAGAATTAGATGAAGTATTATTGTCTAGTGAAAAAAATATTGTAGAAAAAACACAAACATCAGAAGTTACGATTCCTATAAAACAAATTTTTAAAATACCAGCTTTATTGGGCGAGGTTGATGTTTTAAAAGCAATTCAACTTTTACCGGGTGTGCAAAGCAGCGAGGGAACATCGGGTTTTTATGTCAGGGGAGGAGGCCCTGATCAAAATTTAATTTTATTAGATGGTGTGCCAGTTTATAATGCATCTCATTTAGGAGGTTTGTTCTCAGTTTTTAATCCTGATGCTATTAAAAATGTTAATCTAATTAAAGGAGGGTTCCCAGCTAGATTTGGAGGTAGGTTATCATCAGTTTTAGAAATTAATATGAAGGAAGGAAATATGAAAAAGATTAAAGGTGATATGACTTTGGGTCTTATTTCCTCTAAATTAACAATTGAGGGACCAATTAAAATTAATAAAACTTCATTTATTGTGTCTGCCAGACGTACTTATGCAGATTTATTAGTTAAGCCATTCATTCCTGAAAATACTTCTCTCAGCATGTATTTTTATGATTTAAACATGAAAATTAATCATAAACTGTCTCATAAAGACAGGTTGTTTTTAAGTAGTTATATTGGCAGAGATCAATTTGGGGTTGATTATGAAGAAGGTGAGTCAGATTATTCAGATATATTAAATTTTGGTTTAGGATATGGTAATATCACTTCTACATTAAGATGGAATCATTTATTTAATGATAAGCTTTTTAGTAACACAACTTTAACCTACAGTAGATATGCCTTCAATACTGATTTTGGTTTGAACTCTAATTATAGTTCAAGTAGCGGTAATGAGAGTTATGAAATTGGATTTGGTTATATATCGGGCATTGAGGATTATGCAGCTAGAATTGATTTTGATTATTCTCCTAATCCAAAACATAATTTAAAATTTGGTTATTCTTATACTCATCATTATTTTTTCCCAGGAGAAACCAGTTTGAACTTAAATTTTGAAACAAATGACACACTTGAAAGTTTATCTTTAGACACCATATTAAATTTTTCAGAAAATGTGAATGTACATGAGATGTTTTTTTATATAGAAGACAACATAAAATTATCAAATAGATTAAAAGCAAATGTTGGTTTACATTTAGGCTATTATTCAATTGATAAAATATCAATACAGCCTAGGTTGTCAGCAAGGTATTTGATTGATAAAAATTGGTCTATAAAATTATCTTATGCAGAAATGAAACAAAATATTCATTTATTATCGAATTCTTCTGTTGGATTCCCAAGCGACTTATGGTTACCAGCTATTGATAGTGTTCCTCCTCAATCTTCTAGACAAATAGCAGGTAGTATTAATACTACACTAAAAGATGGTCAATACGAATTGAGTTTAGAAGGATATTATAAAACCATGTCGAATTTAATAACTTACAAAGCAGGATATTCGAATTTACAAAGTACAGATAGTTGGGATAATGCAATTGAAACTGGAGGCAACGGAGAATCTTATGGCTTGGAATTATTTTTGCAGAAAAAAACAGGTCAAACAACAGGTTGGATAGGCTATACATTATCATGGACTAATCGACAATTTGATAATATTAATTTTGGTGAATGGTATCCTTACAAGTATGATAGGCGTCATGATATTTCAGTGATATTAAGTCATCGTATTAATGATAAATGGGATGTGTCCTTTACGTGGGCATACGGAACAGGTAATGCTATTACCTTCCCGCAAGCCATGTACCTTTCTAACCCTAGTGTAAATTGGAATGGAAGTCCTGTTATTAGTTTAGTTGAATCCTACGGCGATAGAAATTCAACTAGAATGAGTGCATATCATAGATTGGATGTGGGTTTTACTCATCGAAAGCAAAAAACAAAATATGAAAGATTAATTTCATTTGGAGCATATAATGCCTACAATCGTAAAAATCCATTTTTTGCTTACTTAGCTTTTGATGATAACGGAGATAGAGTAGCAAGACAAGTCTCATTATTTCCTATAATTCCTTCAATTTCATATCGATTTAAATTTTAAACTATGAACAAAAATTGCTTTAGTATACTTTTTTTATTATTAATTTTTTCTTGTGAAAACATGGAAACGGTCGTTGATTTAGATGTCCCTGAGACCCCTCCAGTATTAGTGCTAAATGCTATGTTAGATACAGATGAGCCGGTTAAACTTTTAATTTCTCATTCTGTCGGTGCTTTTTCACGAGAATTACCTAGTTGCATTAGTGATGCCGAAGTTTTATTATATGAAAACAATCAGCTAGTTGATACCCTACAAGTCAATTTAGATAGTTTGATTAATTATTATGTTTATGCTGATGATATGTGGGATTCTATTCCAATGAATTATTATGAGTCTGATCTCATTCCTAATAAAAATACTAATTATAAAGTTGAAGCCTCTCATTCGAGTTATCCACCAATAACTGCTTCAACATATATATCTGACGATCTTGAAGTAGATTACGAAGTAGAAATTGATGTCACGGGCAGTCCTGATGAGTTTATTAATAATGATAATGGAACACCTAATGATGATTCGGATGATTTCAAAGAATATAATCCTAATTTTAATCCTAATTTTGGTGGTTTAAATGGTGTTGAGTTAAATTTTGATGACAATCCTAGCCAAGATAATTTTTATAGATTAAAAATTTATTCATCTTGTTTTAAAGAGTGGGAAACAGAAAATGGGGACATTGAGCTAGATTATTTTAGGGGATATTTAGAGATGATGTCTAATGATCCTTCATTTGAAAGCAGTTTAGGGTCTTTAATAGAGGGGTATTCTTTCATGGGAAATCAGGTCGTTTTTTCGGATGCATTATTTAATGGTCAAGAGAAAAATATTATGTTAGACATTGACTCAAAAGGTTGGAGATATGAAAACTGTGATACAGTAAGAATTCAATTTTCTATATTTAGTTCCGATACTTACTCATATTACAACTCACTAAATAATCATAGGCAAATTAGTATTTTTGGTGGTGAGGTTATTCCAGTGTATTCTAATGTGGAAAATGGACTTGGATCTCTTATTTCAATTAATGATCAGATTCTTCAGATTAAGCCACCTGTTGAGTTTGAATAGATAAAGACGGTTATTTTTCATAGTATTTTTTCAGCTCCTTTTTTAATTTTTGAATTTTGGGTTCAATTATAATTGCGCAATAAGGTTGGGTAGAGTTGAATTGAAAATAATCTTGATGGTACTGTTCAGCTGAATAAAATTTCACTAGGGGCTGTAGTTCAGTAACAATATGGTTATATATATTTTTATCTTGTAATTTCTCCATATAACTTAAAGCCTTTTCTTTTTCAGTATTATTTGAATAAAAAATGATGGATCTATATTGTGGTCCAATGTCATTCCCTTGTTTATTTAAAGTAGTTGGGTCATGTGCTAGAAAAAAAACTTTTAACAATGTTTCATATGAAATTTCTTTGGGATTATACCTGATTTTACATATTTCAGCGTGTTTGGTTGTGCCACTTGAAACAGCCTTGTAGTGGGCATTCTGTTTACTCCCTCCAGAATAGCCGCTAGTGACTTTTGAGACACCTTTCAAACCATCAAATGATGCTTCAATGCACCAAAAACAACCTCCTCCAAAATATGCATATTCAATACTAGATTCGTTAGTCATGAGGAATAATTTTATTAAAATTAATATATACATTAATGATTTATTTGATTTTAATTTTCCAATATTTTATTGGAAAAAATAACATCCCAAAGTTTTCTCCACTATGTTTTTCGGTATTCTTATGGTGAATTTTATGTGCTTTTCTAAGAGCTTTTAAGTAATTAGAATTTGTATTACGAAATAATTTAGATCTTCGATGAATAAATAAATCATGAATTAAAAAATAAGCTAATCCATATAAGCTTATCCCGATACCAATCCAAAAGGGCCAGTTAAAATTATCTATTCCCATCATTATACAAAGAATTCCTGGAACTGCAAATATTAGAAAAAAGAAATCATTTTTTTCAAATAAATGATCGTGATTAGGTTGGTGGTGATCTTTATGTAGGCTCCAAAGAAATCCATGCATAATATATTTGTGTGTTAACCATGCAACAAATTCCATAGCTAAAAACGAAACTAGTGTTATTAATATATTTAGTATTAAACTATTCATATAATTCTATGATTTTCTTTTGATATTTACTTCCACTTGTTTCAATAATTGATTTATCATTTTCAATGTTTTGTTTATAGTTTAGAATTTTAGGTGAATTCATTTGAATACAATATCTAATCCATCTAAGTTCTACAAAACTAGGATATTTTTTAATAATCTCCTCTAATATTCTTTTTCCCTCCTTAAAGTGTTTTAATTTTCTTGAGTGCCTTGACTTTAGCATAAATCCCGCACCTAAATAAGCAATTTGTTGTGGGGTTTTTTCATTTAGACAAAATTGAATTAATGAATCACATGAAGCTATATTTGTTGTTGATCTTTCAAATAAATCACTCAGTTTATGATTTTGAGTATATAAAATTGTGGGAAAAATTACCATTAAGAGTATTTTCATATCCAATTTAATTTATTTATAAATTGACAATAAATTAGTAGCTGCAATTTTCTCCAATTCGAAATTCGAATACGACTTTTTAGTACATCATTCGCCGATTTTAGTCTAATACTATTTAAAAGATCCACATAATAATAGTAGGCTAATAAAACCCCGCTTCTAATACCTTTTGGTAAAAGTTTAATTCCCTCAAAACTTGCCTCAAAGTCGTTTTGAATATCTAATTCAATTTGGTTTTTTGTAATATCTGAGAATTTGTTTAGATCAACATTTGGAAAATATGTTCTGCCTAGTTCGTGGAAATCAGCACTGAGATCTCTTAAAAAGTTAATTTTTTGAAATGCAGAACCCAACTTTTTTGCAAAAGTTGAGAGCATTTTATATTGATTTTCATTGCCATCAACAAATACTTTTAAGCACATCAGCCCAACAACTTCTGCTGAACCTAAAATATAATAATCATATTTTTCTTTAGTATAAGTTGTTTTTGTATCTAAATCCATTTCCATGCTTATCATAAATTGTTCAATTAGCTTTAGATCAATATCATATTGGTTGACAGTTTTTTGAAAACTATTTAAAATAGGATTTAAACTGATTTTGTTTTTAATTGCTTCCAGATAGTCAACTTTTAGCTGATTTAGTAAGATTTTTTTATTATGTCCATGCATATTATCAACAATTTCATCAGCCAATCTTACAAATCCGTAAATATTATATATAGGTTCTTGATATTTTTTTTCTAGCATTGATATGCCCATGGAAAAACTTGTACTGTAAAGTTGCGTCGTTGCCTTACTACATTGAAGTGAGAGTTGATCATAAATTTTATTCATAATCAATTAAATTGTTTAATAATTGTTTCACCAACAATTTGTCCAGAAATCAGAGAAGGGGGAACACCAGGTCCTGGCACAGTAAGTTGACCAGTATAAAATATATTACTTACTTTTTTGTTCTTAATAGATGGCTTTAGGTTAGCTGTTTGAAATAGTGTATTTGCTAATCCATATGCATTCCCTTTATAAGCATTATAATCTTTAATAAAATCATTAATACAGTAACTTCTTTTATATTCGATGAAATCTAAAATATTTTCACCACAGTACTTTTCGAGCCTTTTAATGATTAAATTAAAATAGTATTCTCGTGTCTTTTCATCATCTGATGAGCCTGGACTGATTGGAACTAGTAAAAATAGATTCTCTTTATTTTTTGGAGCAACAGTTGGATCTGTTTTAGATGGACAGCAGACATAAAATAATGGCTCTTTAGGCCAAACTTGTTGTTTATAAATATCATCTATATGTTGTTCAATGTTTGCATCAAAAAAAAGATTATGATGTATTATCTTCTTTATTTTTTTATTTACACCTAAATAAAACAGTAAACACGATGGTGAAAATGTTTTTTTATCCCAATATTCACTAGAGTAATTACGGTATTTTTTTTCAAGTAAATTTGATTCAATATGTTCGTAGTCAGCACCACCCACAACAATATCGGCCTTGTAATCATTTTTATCAGTAGACAAACTAGATGCTAAATTATTTTTAATATGTATTTTCTGGACTGTTTCATTTTTAATAAAACTTACACCTAAATCTTTGCAAAGAGTGACCATTCCATCAATTACTTTAGAAAAGCCTCCAATAGGATAATATGTTCCTTGTTTAAATCCGGAGTAGGCCATTAGACTGTAAAGAGCAGGTGTGTCATTTGGTGCTGTACCTAAAAAAAGCACAGGAAATTCTAATAATGCTTTGATTTTAGGATTCTTGAATTTTTTGGCAACATGTAGTTTATATGACTTAAATAGCTCCAGTTTGAATAAATTTTTAAAAATTCCTTTATTTAAAAATTCAAAAAAGGATAATCCAGGATTATAAATTAGTTTATCCATGCTGAATTTATATTTAAATTCCGCTTCCTGCATGAATTCCTCTAGTGCCTTTGAGGATCCAGTTTCAATATCTTCAAAGACTTTTTTTATATCTTCAAATGAAGCAGAAATCTTGATGGATTCATGATTATTAAAAATCATTTGGAACCCGGGATCTAATTTAAGTAGTTGATAATAATCACTCGAAGATTTATTAAAAATATTGAAAAATTTCTCAAATACATCAGGCATCCAATACCAACTTGGACCCATATCGAATAAAAAACCATTTTCCTGAAATTGTCTAGCTCTTCCACCTAAATCAGAATTTTTTTCAATAACAGTCACATTATATCCTTCTTTTGCTAATACAGCCGCAGCGCTTAAGCTTGCAAAACCTGAACCAATAACTATAGTTTTCATTGTTATAAATATATATAGAACTTTTTGAAAAATAAAAAGCGGTATCTATCCTATTAAAGATAGGTGCCGCTTTTTGTGGTGCTACCAGGATTCGAACCAGGGACACAAGGATTTTCAGTCCTTTGCTCTACCAACTGAGC
Source organism: Flavobacteriales bacterium TMED191 (assembly GCA_002171975.2). Lineage (NCBI taxonomy): Bacteria > Pseudomonadati > Bacteroidota > Flavobacteriia > Flavobacteriales > Flavobacteriales bacterium TMED191. The sequence goes on along the minus strand of NHIO02000034.1, from coordinate 11,425 downwards.
TATAGCACCAATTAAGTTTGCAAATATAATATGTATTTTTTTAGAAACATAACATCTCATTTTATAAATTTGTCTATTATGGTAATTAAATTTTTATGAATCTAGTCATCGATATCGGAAACACAAGATCTAAATGGGCAGTTTTTCATAATAATAAAATGCTAAAGTTTGAGTCCAGCAAAAAGTTTTCATCAAATTTTGTAAAAAAAATTAAACTTGAATATCCTGAATTAAAAAATGTTTGTCTCTCGGATAATACCAATTTAAATTTTGATTATAAAACAATTTTTTCCACTTTTAATTTAAATTATATAGAATTAAATTCACAATGTAAGTTGCCGCTAACAATCAGTTATTCTACACCATTTAGTTTAGGTTCAGATAGAATTGCTTTGTCAGTTGCAGCAGAAAAAATTTTTAAAGGTAATATGTTAATTATAGATTTAGGAACTTGTATTACGTATGATGTAGTATTAAATTCGAATTATATTGGTGGCCAGATTAGTCCTGGGTTACAGATGCGTTTAGCTTCTTTAAATCATTATACAGATAAATTACCTAAATTAGATTATATTAATAGAGATATATCTGTGGGGCACTCTACAAGAGATTCAATTTTGGTTGGTGTTTATGATTCAATATTTTTTGAAATAGAAAGTGTGGTAAACAAGTATAAAAAACTTTATCCTACAATTGTTACAATTGCTACAGGGGGTGACATGAATATTATAGAAAAAAAAATAAAAAACATAAATTTTTTCCATCCTTATTTGTTAATGGAAGGTTTAAATTCTATTATTGCATTTAATGAGGAAGTATAAAATTATATTTTTAGTTTTTTTCGCTGTTTTTGCATTAAAAGGTCAGGTTAATACATATTCTCCGTATTCTTATTTTGGACTTGGAACAGTCCATAATATCACATCTGTATCTAGTATGGCAATGGGGGGATTAGGCTTAACTGTAAATAATTCACATCTTATTAATTTTAATAATCCCGCTTCATATTGTTTTCTAGACCAGACGTCTTTTGAGATAGGTACATCTTCTACTTCTACAGTATTAACTCAAAATAATTTAGAACAAAAGAATCATATTAGTGGCTTATTAAATTTAGGACTTGCATTCCCAGTGTCAAAAAAAATTGGCTTTGCTATAGGCTTATTTCCCTTCAGTAATGTAGGATATAATATTAATAGCGAGGTTTTTAATAATGATGTAATTGGAAATGTAAACTATAATTATAGTGGTTCAGGTGGTCTTAATAAACTGGTTTTTGGTCTTGGGGCTAATATTATCAATGATTTATCTTTTGGATTAAATATTAATTATTTTTTTGGTCCCATTAATAAGTATACAGATGTTGAGACGCAAAATAGCATTACTCAATTCCAAGAACAAGAATCATTTTTAATCAATGATTTAAATTTTGATTTGGGTGTTTTATATCAACATAAATTAGGTGATAAGTTGATGAATATAGCTACATATTTAGCTCCAGAAAGTAAATTAAGTGTTGATAAATATACATTTCAATACACATATATTACGTCAGGACAGTATCAATCGTTTATGGATACAATTTCATATACAAATAATATAGAAGGTGATATAGTTATGCCGATGTCTTATGGTTTAGGTTTTAGTTTATCCTCACAAGATAGTTGGTTAGTTGGGCTTGATTATAAGTATACTAATTGGACTAATTATAGTTTTCTTGGCCAGATTTTTAATTATATGTATGATAAAAATCAAATTATATTTGGTGCCAGCTTTACTCCTAAAAAAACAGATATTTATAATTATTGGAATAGAATAGAATATAAGATGGGAATAACATACTCCAAAGGCTACTTGGATTTAGCTAGTCTTACAAACAATACAAGCTCTAGTGTTCCTCTAGAAGAAATTTCTATTAGTTTTGGTGCAGCTCTTCCATTAAACAAAGTATTCTCAAAAGTTAATTTAGGATTACGATATGGATTACTTGGTACTTTACAGACAGATACTACATTTGAGCCTATTCAAGAAAAATATTTTAGTACATATCTTTCCATGACATTAAATGAAAAGTGGTTTAAAAAACGAAAAATTCAATAATGAAAAAAATAATACTTTTTATATTGCTTGCCCCTGCACTTATTATTGCTCAAGAAAGACTTTCAAATCTTTCTGATTTACAATTTGACGTTGGTAAGTATGGTGTTGATACAGTAAAATGCGAAGAAAACTTATCTATCTACACAGAGTTTTATAAACAAAAAAGTTATGATTCAGCTTTAGAGGCTTGGTTGTATTTATTTGTAAATGCTCCAAAGAGAACTAAAAACATATATACTCAAGGCGCAACAATGTTTAAGCACTTTGTTAAAAATGAAACAGATAGTATTAAAAAGGAAGGTTTAATTGATGATTTACTAACTATATATGATTATCGTAATCACTATTACCCAGAACAAAAGGGCTTGGTATTAGGTTATAAGGGATCGGATTTATATAGGTATAGAAAATCAGATCTAAATAGTGTGCAAGCTGCATATAGTATTTTAGAAAATAGTTTTATTCTGGATCAGGAAAAATCTACTGCTCGTGCATTAAATTATTATTTTGCTTCAGGAGCTAAGTTAACATCAAAAAAAGTATTGAGCAAAGAAGTTTTAATTGATTTGTTTTCCGAATTATCTGCTGTTATAGATTACAAGGAGGCTAAAATTAATCAGGAAAATTTTAATTTTAATTCTCAGGAGACTCTTAGTTCAAAAGAGAAAAAAAATTTAAAAAAAAATAACTCAGAATTAAAGACACTCAATGATGTCAGAGCCAATATGGAAAAAACATTAGCTCCCCATATAACGTGTGAAAAACTAGAAGCATTATATTCTCCAAATTTTGAGTTAAATAAAAATGATTTTGATTGGCTTCAAAGAGCAGCACAGCTTCTTAGAAAAAAGGAATGTGTAGATACGGATATTTATTTTCAGATTGCGGCGAGGCAATATGAAGAGAATCCTACACCTAAATCTGCATTTAATATGGGAGTTCGATCCTTGAGAAAGGAGGACTTTAATAAAGCCCTTGAGTATTTTTCCCAAGCAGTAGATGGGGAGTTGGATAGTATAAAAAAAGCTGATTATCTATTTTATTTAGCTAAAACATACTATGCAATGGGATTGAATAATAAGTCTAAGAAAGCAGCTTTAGAAGCAAGTCGCTATCGAGCCGGTTGGGGTGCCCCATTTATACTTATTGGTGACTTGTATGCACAGTCCTCTAGAAAATGTGGAGAGAATACGGGAGATAATCAATACGATGAATTCACAAAAAGGGTAGGTTATTGGGCAGCTATTGAAAAGTATAACTTTGCAAAAAAAATTGACACTTCCCTAAAAAAAGAAGCTAACACAAAAATCAAAACATACACAACCCAAATGCCTGATAAAACATCAACATTTCAGGTTATTGGTTTAGAATCTAAAACTTATAAGATTGAATGCTGGTATACTGAAGTTGTACAAAACCCGTATTTTTCTAATTAAGCTTTTGTATGAGAATTTTGTTTATATCTTATTTATTAACCTTTTTTTCATGTGTTAATAAGTTGGAAGACATAAATTTTAATTCCTCAGGTGATAATCTAGGTGACTTTGCGCAAAATATTGAATTGTCATATTATTTAAAGGGAAATTTAGAATTTAAGTTAATTGCTCCTGAAATGAATCAACTTTCGGAAATTAACACTTTTCCTAATGGGATAGATGTATATGTTTATAACAATAAGCTTGATACTATAGCTACAATTTCAGCAGACTATGCAATTCAAAATAAAATTCAACACACTGTTGAAGTTAGTAGAAATGTGATTTTAATAAATTCTGAAATGGAACAATTAAATACAGAACAATTATTTTGGAATAGTGAGACTAAAAAAATCTACACTGATGATTTTGTTACAATAAACACTAAAAATCAAATTATTATGGGTTTTGGATTTGAGGCGGATCAGTATTTTTCAACATATACATTATCAAATATTACTGGAACTATTTATCTTTAATAATTAATATGGTTTTTGATTATAGTATAATTTTTCTGACACTTTTATTTTCTGCTTTTTTTTCAGGCATGGAAATTGCATTTGTTTCATCCAATAAATTAAAGATTTTCTTAGAAAAGGAGCAAGGGAATTTAACTAATAAAATAGTTTCAAAATTTACGGAAAAACCTACCCATTTTATTATTTCTATGCTAATAGGCAATAATGTTGCATTAGTTATCTATGGGATTTATATGGCTAATTTATTAGAACCCATGGTTGCTAAGTATTTAGTTTCTATTCCGTTTTTGGTTTTATTGATTCAGGTAATTATCTCTTCCTTTTTAGTTCTACTTGTTGCAGAATTTTTACCAAAAGTAGTATTCTCACTATTCCCAAATAAATTACTGAAGTTTTTTGCAATTCCTGCCATAATTATTATTTATTTACTATATCCACTTTCAATTTTTATCAACACAATTTCTAACTTTTTAATTTCTAATATATTTGGGAAGCTCAATAGTAAAGAAGATGTTGTATTTAACAGAATAGATTTAGATGAGTATTTAGAAGAACATAATGAAATTGCTAAACAATCTATTGACGGAGTAGATCCAGAAATAGAAATTTTACAAAACGCTTTAGACTTTTCTACTCTAAAGGTAAGGGATTGTATGATTCCTAGAACTGAGATTATAGGTGTTAATATAAATGATTCTATAACTAATCTTCGCAAAAAATTTATTCAGACTGGACATTCGAAAATTTTAGTTTTTAAAGATAATTTAGATAGCATAGTTGCATATGTCCACTCTTTTGAATTATTTAAGAACCCCAACTTTATTAAGGATATTTTATTGCCGATTTCAATAATACCAGAAAGTTTACTTGCTCAAACAGCACTTGATAAATTATTAAAAGAACGTCGTAGTGTTGCATTAGTGGTTGATGAGTATGGTGGCACTTCTGGTTTAATATGTGTTGAAGACATTTTGGAAGAATTAGTTGGAGAAATTGAGGATGAACATGATGAAACTAGTTTTTCAGGACTCCAAATATCGGATAACAAATATCATGTTTTAGGAAAGCATAAAATTGATGACCTGAACAAGCAATATGACTTTAAACTAGAGCTTTCCGAAGAGTATGATACTCTTAGTGGTTTTATTGTAAGTAATATAGGGAGAATCCCAAAAAATCAAGAAATCATAACAATTAAAAATTATGAATTTAAAATTGTTAAGATTACAGATAATTTTATAGAGGAAATTATTCTTTGTGTCATAGAATAATAATCGTATATTCGTAACCCAAAATTTTAACGTTATGACATTAAGTGATATAAGAAAGCGATCTGGACTACTTATTTTTGTGATAGGAATAGCCATGTTAGGTTTTATACTTACAGATTTGATGAGTGGAGGCACATCATTATTTCAAAAAGGTCAAAATCTTTTATTAAAGGTGAATGATACGGAAATTGCATTCACAAACTTTGAAAAAGAATTAGAGCAAAATATTAATATAAAGTTTGTATCAACTTTTGGTACAGTTAATATTACTGAAGAACAAAGGCAACAGGAAAGAGATTTATTTTTTGAACAAAAAATTGAAGACATCCTTCTGTCTGAAAAATTTAATCAATCAGGAATTAATGTCGGTGATAGAGAGGTTTGGGACTTAATATCTGGTGAAATTACCGGAAATCAATCATCTTTATTTGGTTTCTTTTTTCGTGAGCAAACCGAGTCAGGAGAATGGAATAAATATAGTCCTGATTTAATTAGAGATTGGATTGAAATGGGAACTGATAATCCACAATGGCCGAGATATATTTTTTTTAAAAATAATGAAGTTAGGGATCGGGAAATATTAAAGTATTTTAATGCGATTAAGACTGGACTTTATGTAACTGAACATGAAGCAAAAACATATTATAGAGATCAAACAAAAACAGTAAATGGACAATATGTATTTATTCCTTCTAATAATTTAAACGAACAGCAGAGACCTTCAGATAAAATTATAAAGAATTTTTATGCAGATAATAAGAGCAAATTTAAAAATATACCCAATAGAACTGTTACTTATTTTATTTTTGATTTAAAACCGAGTGAGCAAGATAAATCGTTAATCATACAAGAAATGACTGAATTGGTTAGTGACAAGATGGTTTTTAATAAGAGAACAAAAAAAGAAGAGATTGATTTAGGTTTTTTGAATACTAAAGATTTGAAAGCCTTTGTAACTCAAAATGGTGATAATAGTTATAGCTTAGATAAAATAGCTTTAGCTGAGCTTGATGAAATAAAACTACAAAGACGTGTTGATAATGGAATTGTATACCCATATTTTGAATCATCTTTTTGTAAAATGGCTCGAATTATGGATGTAAATTCTGACAGTGCTTCAATTGTTTATTTAGAAAGAGAATTATACGCAAGTGATCAAACTCTTAATGAAATTTATTCTGAGGTATTTGATTTTATGGACAGTAATAAAAAAATACTTGATGCAAATGAGTTATCTAAGCAAGTTAATATTAGACCAAGAAGTGTAGAGTTAGAAAAAATGGATCAAACGGTACCCGGCTTAGGTACGGCAAGAGAAATAGTAAGATGGGCTTTTAGTGATGAAACAAGTCTTAATGAAACCAAATTTTTTGACTTACAAGACAAGTATATTGTTGCTTACGTGTCGAATATTTCAGAGAATGAGTATAAAAATCTTTCGGAAGTCCAAGATGAGATTATCACAAGTATTAACAAGAAAAGTATCTCAAATGCCGCATCAGATCAAATCAATAATTCTAATTTTAATACAATTCAAGATTTAGCTAATCAATTCAATGTTTCAGTTAATGTAGTTAAACAGTTAAGAATGAACTCAGATGTTTTTGGAGAAAGTGCATATAATCCAGGGGCTGTCGGTGCTTTTTTTAGCGAGGATGTTAATGTAGTTTCAAAACCATTTATCAATGAGGAGGGTGTTTTTGTATTCTTAAAGGAAGTTGATGGTAATGTAAATTATCCAAGTTCATTTGACAGCTATAAAAATATTATACAAAGAAATTATCATTCAGAGGTTGATAAGTTATTGTTAGACTTGCTTAAGGACGAAAGTATTATTACTGACAATCGGTTCAATTTCTATTAAATAGTTTAGAATCTTTCTAGTTTAAGCGAATTTAGTTTTATAAATAAAAATAGCATTATTGAAAAAGTTAGAAGTGAAGATCCGCCATAACTTAAGAATGGAAGTGGTATCCCAATAACTGGTACTATCCCTATAGTCATTCCAATGTTTATTACTATATGTGCGAATAAAATAGATGCTAAACAATAACCAAAGACCCTACTGAAACGAGAGTATTGGTTTTCACTCAAGATAATGATTCTAGTAATTAGTATCATAAATAATATGATTACTATTAGGCTACCAATAAATCCAAATTCTTCTCCAATTGTGCAAAAAATAAAATCTGTATTTTGTTCAGGAATAAAGTTCCCTTTTGTTTGAGTTCCTTTTAGAAATCCTTTGCCCGTAATTCCACCAGAACCAATAGCAATTAATGATTGATTTAAATTATAGCCTGATCCTAGTTTGTTTTTTTCTTTTCCAATTAATATGTCGATTCTCTCTTTCTGATGAGACTCGAGGATGTTCTCATAAGTATAATTTACACTGCTAATAATTATTGAACATGATATAAAAAAAATCAATGATATCATTATTTTTTTGGATTGTTTTTTTAACAACACAAACAATATTGATGTCAGTATAATTAATAAAATTATACTTTTATTTACTCCTATTATAATTGTTAATAATGCTAAAAAAAATCCAATGAGGATACTTATTATATATCTAAGTTGTAAACCCTCTCTAAAAAACATAAAAATAAGCGAACAATAAATTAATGAAGATCCTGCGTCAGGTTGAAGTAGTATTAGAAAAGCAGGTAGCGCAATAAAAGTGATAATTGTAAATAAATTTTTTAATGAATCGAGATAAATTTCATTATCATGCATGTATTTACTAATAACTAAAATAGTACCTAGTTTTGCAAATTCAGCAGGTTGTAAACCAAAACCTCCTATCTTAAACCATGCTTTAGCACCTCCTACTTCTTTGCCAATTAATAAAACAAGTATTAATGAAATAACACATAGTAAATATATTATATACACTAATTGTAATATGATTTTAACATCAATTAATAGTAAAAATATACTTACAATAATTGCAATAATTAAGAATAAAAATTGTTTTCCGGATACACTTTCAAGAGAAATAATAGCACTACTCGCTTCATTATAGCTACTAGAGTAAATACTTAAAAAACCTATACTAATTATTAAAAAATATAATATTACTGTTAGTTTATCAAATGTTATTTTACTTTGTTGACGCATCTAGTATTTAATTTTTAGATTAATCATTTTTTCTTCTAAATGTATATTGGTAATTTTATTATTAATATACTTATCAATACATAAACTGCCAATTGGCACAGCTACATCACTACCCCATCCTCCGTGTTCTACATATACAGCAATGGCAATTTTAGGGTTTTCCTTAGGAGCAAATGCAATAAAAATTGAATGATCCTCCCCATGAGGATTTTCGGCCGTACCAGTTTTTCCACAAATTTTTACATTATTTAATTTACCTATTTTTGCGGTCCCATATTTACCTTCCACGGCTGTTTCCATGCCATAAATAACAGGCTTGAAATGTTTAGATTCGATTAGACAATAATTTTTATCTAGCGAAATTAAATTTGTACTTTCTAATTTTTTTCTCATGTGATGAGGCGTTCTATAATAACCTGAATTGGCCATAATTGCAGCAAAATTTGCCATTTGAATTGGTGTCATTAATAAAGCATCTTGTCCAATTGCTAATGAAATACATGTAGACGCTCCCCATCTTTTTTTACCATATATTTTATTGTAATAATTACTATTGGGGACATGCCCTTTTTTTGTATTTGTTAGGTCACTGTCAAAAGTTTGACCCAATCCAAATGATTTTGTGTATTCAGCCCAATTATCTAGCCCAATTGCAGGACTATTTTTGTTAGAAATAATTTTTTGAAAGGTACTACAAAAATATGCATTACAAGATTGTGCAATAGCTTGTCTTAAATTTAGTGGAGACTTATGAGGATGGCAGCCCACATGTAAAATCGATTTAAAATTCCAACCTTCTTTACATTTAAATAAGGATCCAGCAGTTATATCATTTTCTTGAATCGCGATTATTGCATTAATTAATTTAAATATTGATCCTGGGGGATATAATGCGGATGTAGACCTGTCATATAGAGGCTTATTTGGGTCTAAAAAAAGATTTCGATAGTTTTTATCTCTTTTTTCCCCAACAAATAGAGAAGGGTTATAGCTAGGACTAGAAACCATACATAGTATTTCTCCAGTTTGTGGCTCTATGGCCACTACACTACCTCTTTTATTCGTCATTAGTAAGTCTGCATATTCTTGTAATTGGATATCAAGTCCTAATTTAATATCTTCTCCTTTAACAGGTAGTGTATCATTAAGACCGTCATTATATGCCCCTTTATATTTTCCATAAACATCAACTACCTTCCTTTCAACCCCCTTTTCACCTCTAAGTATTTTTTCATATGATTTTTCGATTCCAGTAATACCAATTAAATCGCCACTTTTATAGTATTTATTTGTTTTAATTTGATTATTTGAAACTTGGCCGATATACCCAAAAATATTCCCACCAGATTTTGAGTGATATGATCTCACGTACTTGGGCTGTGGATAAAATCCTTGAAGTAAATGTAATTTTTCTTGAATGTCAGCAAATTTTTGCTTTGAAATATTTTTTAAAAATACTGATGGTTTATAGAATGAATAACGTTTAGCTTTTTTAATTTTTTTTATAAATTCTTCTTTTGAAATTGCAAAAATTTTGCAAAAAAGTAGTGTGTCTATTTTCTTACTTAATTGATATGGTACCACCATAATATCATGAGCTCTTTGGTTAGAAACCAGTAGGTTTCCATTTCGGTCATATATCCAGCCTCTTTCTGGGTATTGAATAATTTTACGAATAACATTATTTTGTGCTGATATTTTATATTCTTTATTTAAAATCTGGATACTAAATAATTTACCAATAATTAAGATAAAAACAGCACAAAAACTTATTAGGATTGCAAATTTTCTGCCTACATAGAAATCATATTTTTTTTTCATTTTTTGGGCATGAGAATTTTGTGTATAATTAATAATAGAACAGTGAAAAATGTACTAGAAATAGTTAATACTATAACAGACATTATTTCTTCAATCGAGAACCTTTCAAGGAAGAACAGAGTAAAATGATGTAATATAGTGAGAGGTAATATAAATCTAATAAAATCAATTATTGGAATTTTAGAAATATTGATACTTTCTTCATTTTCTTCTTTTTTACCTCCAAAAGCAAATTTCATATAACATATTAATAAACATGCACATGCGTGAGCACCTTGTGTTTGTGAAAAAATATCAATAGTTAGTCCAAGTATTAGGCTTAAAAATAATAGTAAAAGTTTATTGGATTTAGAAGGCATTAAAAAAATAAAAATAATATAGTAGTATGGATTAATATATCCACTTAGGTATATATTATTTAATATAAAAATTTGGCAAAAAGTAGACCAAAAAAATAATTTGATTATACCCATTTTATAAACTTTTTTCAATTATGTTACGCTCTTCTTTTAAGTTATGTTCAATTAAGTATACAAATTCAATACTTGTGAAATCTGTAAATAGGGTAACTTCTATATTTAGAAAATTAGTATTTTTTTCATTTTTGCATTTAGAAACAGTTCCTATATTTATACCCTCTGGAAAAATATTAGAATAGCCACTTGTTACTATAGTATCTCCAACTTCAACCATTGCATTTTTAGAAATATCCATTAATTGCATTTTGGTGTAATCTAGACCATTCCATGATATTGACCCATAATGACCAGATTTTGCAATTTTTGCACTTATCATTAAGTCAGTATTGAGAAGGCTAATTACTGTAGAAAAATTATTATTGACTGTTGCTGTTATGCCAATCAAGTTATTATTATTTACTACACCCATTTGAGGATAAACACCGTGCAAGAATCCCTGATTAATAACTAAATAATTTTGATTTTTATTCCAAGTGTTTTTTACAATTGTTGCTTGAATAATATCACATAAATAATTTTCTTTATTAGATGTGTATATTTTTTTCAATTTTTGATTTTCTATAAAAAGATTATAATTTATATTTAAAAGTTGCTCATTGATTTTTTTTAATGCGAAAAAGTCTTTTATTTTTTTTTCTTTTGAAAATACAAATCCACTTACTGCAGTTGATAATTTT
>NHIO02000033.1 GCA_002171975.2 Flavobacteriales bacterium TMED191 | reverse complement strand
GAGCATTAGAGATTGATGTTGCAAATAGTACTATTATTCCTACAGCAATTAATTGGGTCAAATTTTTCATAGTATTCAATTTTAGTTAAACATTAATTTTATATAACACATGATGAATAAATCAAATGCCGTGCCAAACTTATAATAATCATTAAAATATTATATGATATAAAATTTTATAATATCTTTATGTATATGGTACTTACTCCAACTACACAAATTCCATTAGGTTATGATGCTCCTAGATTTAAATTATTAAATCCTCTAATTGGTAGGGTGCAGTCATTAGGTCAGTTAAAGTCACAAAAAGCTACTGTAATTATCTTCATGTGTAATCATTGCCCTTATGTAGTTCATATATTAGATGTGTTAGTACAATTATCTAATGATTATTTAGCAAAATCTATCTCATTCATTGGAATAAATTCTAATGATATATTAAAGTATCCTGATGATTCGCCAGAAAAAATGGTGGAATTAGTTAAAAATAATAACATACCTTTTCCTTATCTTTTTGATGAAACACAGGAAGTTGCAAGGGCTTATCAGGCTGCGTGTACTCCGGATTTCAATATTTTTGATGCTAATATGAAATGTGTTTATCGTGGACAGTTTGATGATTCTCGCCCTGGTAATAATCACCCAGTTAATGGTTTAGATATAAAAAGAGTGTTGGGTTCTATTCTTAATGGTACACAAATAGATATTATACAAAAACCTTCATTAGGCTGTAACATCAAGTGGAAATAAATATGAGATATATTTTCTTGATTTTTTTTATCAGCTTAATTAGCTGTAGTCCCGAAGTTGAGGGTTGTATGGATTTAGCAGCTTGCAATTATAATTGTCAGGCTACAGAAAATTTAGATATATGTATATACCCAGAAAATGCATATGACTGCAATGGAAATCCTTCGGATTTTCGTGCACAATATTTAGGATTGTGGAGTTTTAAAGTTGACTGGTTTATGGCGAGTTTACATATTGGTGGGACTTCTGCGGGAACATACTTTTACTCTGATAGTATAATAGCAACGGATGTTACAAATCAATTATCTATATCATATAATTCAGAAGGACAAAAGTATTATTTAATTGTTGATGAAAATGGCAATTTAACATTAGATGTTAGTATGCAAAATATTGTAGATTTCGAAAGTTATTTTATTAATTCAGACAGTCTATATATGTATACAGAATGGGAATATAATGAGCTTGATGGAAATGCGTGGGGTTACAATGAATTTACAGCATCAAAACTAAATTAATTAGCTTTGCATAAATTGTGACAATAATAAATGGAAATGATGAACTCCTGTTTCCATTGATGGTGAAAATTTCCCTCTGTCATAAAATCTTGATTTTACACCCTTTTGAACATGCTCTACAATGGCTTCGTCTTCTTTTTCTACTTTATCAAGTTCTGCGCCTGCTCCAAAGTTCAATTTTGACTCATCCCATATATAGCTTAAAAATTTTACTTTTGTTTGTTCAGGTTTGATTGGTTTAATAATATTAATTGATAGTCCCCATGGATAAAAGTTAAACATAATATTAGGAAATAGCCAAAAATAATATGCTGCAATTTTTTTGCCATAATCAGTTGATTCTTTTGGTAATTCAAAACATATGTCATTTTCCTTACCTACTCCAATTTGTAAGTTTGAGAATGGGAATATTTCGGTGTTATATTCCGAGTAATTTAAATTCTGTGCAAGATCTTTGTGAACAAAGGGAATGTGAAAACCTTCTAAATAATTATCACAATATAGTGCCCAATTCGCATTGACAATATATTCCTTAGATCTTGATTTTGAAAATACAAATTTTTCTATTGGCATCCATCCAATACGCTGATCCATATCGTTGATCAGACTTTTAAAGCTTATAGATGGATTGATTGAGCTAAATATAAATTGTTTCCACGTTTCAGTTGGAATCATTTTTAAATTATCATCGTTGGATGGAAAATTTTCTACATTTTGAAACATTGGCATAAATTTAAATTTACCACAAGAATTAAACTGTCTTCCATGATATCTACATACGAATCCATTTTTTATATTTTTAGGTTTTTCCAATAATATATTGCCTCTATGGGTACACACATTTGAAAAAGACTGTATTTTTTTATTGTTGTTTACTATTATTAAGGGCTCGGGAATATAACCTTCCATAAATTCATATGGTATTGCATCTCCATCATCATTTATTTGAGTTTTGTCACCAACGAATTGCCAATTTTTAATAAAAATACTTTCTCTTAATTTAGTAAATTGCTCATCATCGAAATATAATTTTGAAGGAAATGTTTTAGCTTTTTTTATATTTTTTTCTACCATAGAAAATTATATTTTATTTTGTTTACAAATATAAATAAATAGAAATTAGTGATATTTCCTTATCTTTACCATAAGCAAATAAATTGAGAAATTATGAGAAAATTATTATTGTCGTTTTTGTTTTTAGGTTTTATAAATGTTTATTCTCAGGCCGAAATTGTTGGAGGTGAGGATTGTGATATTTCAGAATACCCCTGGCAAGCAGCTATTTATGCAGATGGTTATTTATGTGGCGCATCTGTAATTCATCAATATTGGGTAATTACTGCTGCTCATTGTGTTGAAGAGGGCAATCAAGTTTTTGATGCCGAAAGTATTACTATTGGTGTAGGTAGTAGTAATGAATATGCAGGCTTATTTAGTGCAGGAGGTGATGAGTATGAAGTGGCTGAGGTGATATCTCATCCAAATTATGGTGGAAATGGAAATGATATTGCTTTATTGCGTACAAAACAACCTATAGAATTTAATAATGATGTACAACCTATATCTCTTATTTGTCAGTCTCAAATCAACTCTGGAGCTCAAGAACCTGGTGTAATAACTACTGTTACTGGTTGGGGAAATACATCTCAAAATGGTCAAGGTTCTGATGTTCTGCAATTCATTGAAGTACCTATTATAGCTTATAATGACCCTGGGCTTTCATGGCAATTAAGCAATGGTGTTAATTCTAATACTGAAATTATTGCTGGAGCTATTGATGGTGGTATGGATTCTTGTCAAGGAGACAGTGGTGGTCCATTAGTAGTTAGGAATATAGAAGATACTGATTGGTTATTAGTTGGGATCACAAGTTGGGGGTTGGGCTGTGCACAAGACGGTAGGCCTGGTGTTTACACAAAAGTTTCTAATTATATAAATTGGATTAATACAAATACTGATGGATGTATTAATGCAAATATAAGTACGGCTTGTGATGCTTCAATAATAAATCCAGGATGTATGGATGAAATGGCGTGTAATTATGATCCGTCTGCTGAAACCAATACAGGATGTGTATATTCAAATGATCCTATTTATAATTGTGAGGGAGATTGTATTAACAATGCTGACGGAGACGGATTATGTGATGAAGAAGATAATTGCCCGGATAATATTAATACTAGTCAATCAGACAGTGATGGTGATGGGGTTGGTAATGCATGTGATAATTGCACTTCTATTTTTAACCCAGATCAGTCAGATTATGATGGAGATGGTCAAGGAGATGCATGTGATTCTGATGATGGTTTAGATTTAAATCAAAATTTCACAAATAGTTCTGTTATAGAAAGCTATGACATATATGGCAGGATAATTAACGCTCAAAAATCTAGTGGTTTCTCAATTAAAATTTATTCTGATGGTCAAGTTAAAAAAATATATGCGTTTTAATTTTTTAAAATTCAACAAATTGGTTTCTTAAAAAAAAATTAATAACTTATTCTAAAATAGAAATTGATTCATACACAATGAAAACATCAAAAAGAAGAAAAGCAATTGACTGTAAACTCCTTAAGGAGTCTACTTCTTATGAAGGTTATTTTAAATATATTGTTACAGTTGAAGATGTTGATGGAACTGTATCAAAACATCCAAGTTATGGTAAGGATATGCAAGATGCAATTAGAAGGTTAGTGAGGACCGAACATGCTGACAGGGTAGTGCAAGTAGTTGAAAAAAAACAGCATTTTTTTGTTTTTGGATTATTTGCTTTATGTGTCTTAATTCCTTTATTGGGAGTAGTTTTTAATCAAGAGAATGTTAATTGGTGGTTAATGTTACCTTTGTTTTCTATAATGATTATTTTTTTAGCATTCGAATTATTAGAGCGTTTTCGTTCAAAAAAAAAATGAACTTGATTAATCAATTTAATCTCATATTATTTTTGCCATTATTTATGCTTTGCCAAAATAATGTTTGTTTTCAAATTGAACAAAATCCAAACTCTGACATACAGGCAATTGCTCAGTTTTCAAAGTATATAAATGTTTTTAATTGTTTACATATTTATGCTGAATCATCTATTTCAGATGAAAAGGTTTTACATGTAGCTGCTATTGCAGCAGAATTATTGGATAATAATGAGGATGGAGTGGTAGATGATGATGATATAAAAAACGAATTACTTTCAAAGTATACTATTATGCCAGTATTTGCATTTGAGGGCTCTAGTGCTGAAGATCTACTTTTTGATAGTTTTGATGAATTAATGGATGACAATAATTTTTGTGCTGGTGCTGTTTTATATAATAATGAAATTGACCCTTCAAGTCCTGGTTTTTGGGGTTATGATGCAAGTGTGGAAGAAGTGCTTCATACTATTAATTCGTGTAGTCATATTGAAATTTATCCCGATGTCTTTGGGCTTGACCCAAATTTATCTCTGATGTCAGATGCTATGGATGTTGCTAGGGGAGGTCAATTCTTAACAATTCCAAGTAATTATCCTGAACAAAGTTGGTATCATTATGATGATTCGACATGTGATTATCAGTGCATGGCCATGGAGTATCTTTATTGGTGCATTGTTGCTAACATGGGATTACTTGATAATAATATGATATGCTCAGGAATATCTGATGAATGGGAGTTGTGTACTGCGGAAGAATTTGAGGCCACAGATGTTTTAATGCATGCTGTTATTACAAATCCAGAACACAAAATACCACAATTAGCACCAGATGGTAATTATTGTCCAAATAATAGTAGCTTATTAGAGAATGATTGGATTAGATCATTAATGAAAAAAATTGATATTCTTGGACGAGATTATAATACCAATAGTTTCTATTTAGAAATTTATGATGATGGTTCAATAGAAAAAAAATATAATTTAATTAAATAGTGTAATAAATTTTTTTTGAAAAAAATAGTTCCATTTATTGGCACCGTACTATTTCTTGACAAGTATATTTTAAGCATTATTTGCATAAATAAAAAAGCCTCATTGATGAGGCTTTAATTTTTTAGTTGCGGGGACAGGACTTGAACCTGCGACCTTTGGGTTATGAGCCCAACGAGCTACCAACTGCTCCACCCCGCAGGGCAAATATAACACATATTTTTTTAATGAAACAAATTAATGNNTCTATCGAAGTTCTTTATCTATATTTGTNCTAATTAATAANTTATATANATGCATAAAGCAGGNTTTGTTACAATNTTAGGAAANCCNAATGTTGGAAANTCNACTTTNATGAATGAACTNATGGGNGAAAGACTTTCTATAATTACNCANAAAGCACAAACNACNAGACACAGGATNNTAGGNGTTNTNAGNGANGAAGATTATCAAATTGTTTTTTCNGATACNCCAGGANTTATTAATCCTCATCATAATCTTCATGAAGCAATGATGAACTTTGTAAACAATTCTCTAGAAGATGCAGATGTTATATTATATATGGTTGATTGTAGTAAGGAAGATTTAAAAGACACTAAGTTTTTAGAAAAGATAAATTCCTTTGAAACCCCAATCATTTTACTTATTAATAAAATTGATTTAATTGATCAAGATGAAGTTAATTCTTTAATTAACTATTGGTCAAATAAAATACCTAAGGCTATGATTCTGCCCATATCTGCATTAAAAAAGTTTAATGTAGATAGAATAAAAGAAGAGATAATTGGTTTTTTGCCAAAAAGTCCTGCATATTTTCCTAAAGACACTCTTACNGATAAATCTGAAAGATTTATAGTTTCTGAAATTATAAGAGAAAAAATATTAGAAAGATATAAGCAGGAAATACCTTATTCAGTCGAAGTGGTAGTTGATTCCTTTAGAGAAAAAGGCAAGTTAATAGTTATTGATGCGACTATCTATGTTGAGCGAGAATCTCAAAAAGGGATTTTATTAGGTAAAAAGGGTGTTGCTATAAATGCAGTTGGTACTATAGCTAGAAAAACAATGCAAAATTTTTTCAAAAAAAAAATATTCTTAGGTTTATTTGTTAAAGTCGNTAAAGATTGGAGAAGTAAAAAGTCGCAATTAAAAAAGTTTGGATATAATTAAATAGAAAAATGAGTAATATAGTTGTTATAGTTGGAAGACCTAATGTTGGTAAATCGACTTTGTTTAATAGATTGATTCAAAAGAAGCAAGCTATAGTTGATAATGAAAGCGGTGTCACAAGAGATCGTCATTACGCAAGAACTGATTGGAATGGAATTAAATTTTCATTAGTTGATACCGGAGGATATACTCAGAATTCTGATGATACATTCGAAAAAGAGATAAAACGACATGTTAATTCTGCAATTGCAGAATCTAGCTTAATACTATTTTTAGTAGATGTTCAAACAGCAATAACAGACTTAGATCATTTTATTTCTAAGATGTTAAAGAAAGTTTCTAAGAAAGTTATTTTGGTTGTCAACAAGGTAGATGATGGATTACATTTAGCAGATGCTTCTATTTTTTATAAATTAGGATTTGGAGATTATTTTCCTATTTCATCAATTAGTGGTAGTGGNACAGGAGATTTGTTAGATGAAATGGTGACTCATCTAGATNATCATGAAGAAGACGAGGATAATAATACATTACCCAGAATTTCTGTTTCAGGCCGTCCTAATGTCGGTAAGTCATCATTAATAAATGCGCTGTTAGGGGAAGAGCAAAATATTGTTACAAATATTGCTGGTACTACTAGAGATGCAATTGACTCAAGATTCAATAAATTTGGACATGATTTAAATATTGTTGATACTGCTGGTATTCGAAAAAAAAATAAGGTTAACGAAGATATTGAGTATTATTCTGTTTTAAGGGCTATTAGGTCCATTGAAAATTCGGATGTTGTATTGTTATTAATTGATGCGAATAGAGGTTTTGAAGCCCAAGATCAAAAAATATTTGACTTAATTCAAAAAAACAATAAAGGGGTAGTATTGATAGTAAATAAATGGGATTTGGTTGATAAATCCAAAAATAACACCAAGGATTACTCTGAAGTAATAAAAGAAAAAATTGCTCCATTTGTAGATGTTAATATTTTATTTATCTCTGTAACAGAAAAACAACGAATTTTAAAGGTTATTGAAGAAGCAATGGCTGTCTACAAGAGAATTAATTTTAGAATTTCAACAGGTGAGTTGAACAGATATTTATTAGATGTTATTTCATCTACTCCACCACCATCAGTTAAAGGGAAATATGTAAAAATTAAATATATTACACAATTACCAAGTAAAAAGCCAACATTTGTATTTTTCTGTAATCTGCCGCAGTATGTTAAGGAGAGTTATAAGAGGTTTTTAGAAAACCGTATTAGATCTAAATATCATTTCACGGGGGTTCCAATTCAATTGTTTTTTAGAAAAAAATAAATTGTATATTTTTTTGAATAAAATATACTTATTTTAAGTTAAAATGGGATTTTATCTTTTCAACATAATTTAATTTTTCCCATGGAAATAGTTCAATTTTTTTATTGTTTAATTTCGAGGAAATAATTTGAGATTTTCTTCCCATGTGTCCATATGATGCAGTAGGTCTATAAATTGGATCTAATAAGTTAAATCTATTAGTGATTTCAGAAGGCGTAAGACTAAATATTTTATTTATTTCGAGACTAATTTCAGCGTCAGATAAGTGTATTTTTGAAGTACCATAAGTATTAATATATATACTAATCGGATTAGCAACTCCAATTGCGTAAGCAATTTGTACTAGAATTTCATCGGCCAATCCCGCTGCTACCATATTTTTAGCAATGTGTCTAGTGGCATAAGCAGCGGATCTATCAACTTTTGATGCGTCTTTTCCAGAAAAAGCACCTCCACCGTGGGCTCCTTTACCTCCATATGTATCTACAATAATTTTTCTTCCTGTTAATCCTGTGTCACCATGTGGACCACCAATTACAAATTTTCCAGTTGGGTTTATATGAATGTTAATGTCATTATTAAATAAACTTTGTGTTTTAATCGATAATCGATTTTTTACCCTAGGAATAACAATTTGCGTCATATCATTTTTAATAGTATTTAGCATTTCTGCTTCCTTGTCAAATGGGTCATGTTGAGTAGATATAACAATACTATCTATTCTTTTAGGTACATTTTTTTCAGTATATTCTATAGTTACTTGTGATTTAGCATCTGGTCTCAAATAATTAATTATGTGTGATTCAGTTTTTCTAATAAGGCTTAATTCTTCTAGTATCATATGAGAAAGGCTTAATGAAAGCGGCATATAGTTTTCAGACTCATTAGTTGCATAGCCAAACATAATCCCTTGGTCACCAGCTCCTTGTACTTTGTGTAGCCCTTGACTTTCTTCTACTCCTTGGTTAATGTCTGGTGATTGCTCATGAATATATATATCAATTTCACAGCTTTTAAAGTCAAATAAATACTCAGATTTAGTGTAGCCTATATCAGCAATGACTTCTCTTGCGATTTGTTCAATATTTACATCATTTAGTTTTGATTTTACTTCACCACTTATAATAACTTTGTTTGTAGTTACTAATGTCTCACAAGCTACTTTTGCATTTGGATCGGCAGATAAGTACTTGTCTAATATAGCATCCGAAATTTGATCAGCAATTTTATCAGGATGTCCTTCGGAGACAGATTCAGATGTAAAAAAATATGACATTTTTTAATTTATTATTTAAATTATTACTGCAAATTAAAACCTACTTTATGTAATATAACTGCACACATTTTATTTTGTATATAGTTTAGGCATTGTTGTCAAATATACAATTTTACTAATTTCATTATTTTATTAATTGTAAAAATTCATTCATAATATTGTTGTTGAATTTTTCAATTTTTTTATTAGCTAGCAATTTTCCTTTATTAACTATAATAATTCTATTACACATTGCTTCAATTTCTTGAATAATATGCGTAGATAATAAAATTGTTTTATCTCTACCAAGATTTTTAATAATATTACGAATTTCTATCAATTGTTGTGGGTCAAGTCCTGATGTTGGTTCATCTAAAACAATTACATCTGGATTGTGTATTAATGCTTGAGCAATTCCAACTCTTTGCTTAAAGCCTTTAGATAACGTGCTTATTTTTTGATTTTTCACTTTTTGTAAACCAGTGAGTTCCATAATAGGATTACAATTGTGATATTTTATTTTGTGTATATCACAGATAAATTCTAAAAACTCAATGACATACATGTCCTTATATAGAGGATTTTCTTCCGATAAATATCCAATTTTTGATTGCGTAAAAATTCGATTCGAAATAGTCTCTTTATCGCATATATATATATCCCCCGATGTTTGTGTATATAAACCAGTTATTGTCTTCATAATAGTGGATTTTCCAGCTCCATTAGGTCCCAAAATGCCAACAATATCACCTGGATTGGCTTCAAAGTTAATTTTTGAAATAATTGTCTGTTGACCAATTTTTTTTGATATGTTATTAACTTTTATACTCATAATATTATCTAATTTATAAATTTTAATTTGTTAATGTAGTTTTTATGCTTAATGAAGTTTAACTTTATTACAATGAAAGGCTTGGTGATAAAAACAACAGGAACATTATGTAAGGTTTTGTCAGATGAAAATTTGATTTTTGATTGTAAAATAAAAGGAAAAACAAGATTGCAAAAAATTGACTTTACTAATCCTATTGCTGTTGGTGATTATGTAGATTTTCAATTTAATAAAAAAAACAATATTGGTTTTATAGAACATATACATAAGCGTAAAAATTATATTATAAGAAAATCTGTTAATCTTTCCCACAGAAGTCAATTAATTGCATCTAATATTGATCTAGCATTATTAATAATTACTATTGACAATCCTGTAACTTCATTAAATTTCATTGATAGATTCTTAGTACAATCTGCAGCTTATGGGATTGAGTCGAAATTAGTGTTCAATAAAATTGATTTAATTAATAAATCAACAAATAATAAATTAGAATTTTATCAAAAAATTTATAAAGAGATAGGATATGAAGTTATATCTTCATCAGTTCCGCAAAAAAAAAATATAAAGAAAATCAAGAACCTACTAAAAAATAAAGTAACAGTTTTGACAGGTCATTCTGGAGTTGGTAAAAGTAGTCTGGTAAATTTAATTGAACCAAAATTGGATTTGAAAACAAAGACCATTTCTAATTATCATAAACAGGGGGTTCATACCACAACATATGCTGAGATGTATCCTTTATCGTTTGGTGGTTTTATTATTGATACTCCTGGAATTAAAGGTTTAGGCCTAATTGATATTGATATGAATCAATTGTCAAAATACTTCCCAGAAATGTTATTACATAGTCAGCATTGTAAATTTAAAAATTGTATTCACGTCAATGAACCTTACTGTGGAGTATTAAATGCATTAAATAAAAAGGAAATAGTACAATCAAGATATGATAGTTATTTGTCGATGTTAGATAAAAATACTAATTATAGAAAAAATAATTATAAATAATTATGAGACTGGTTATTCAAAGAGTTAAAAGTGCATCTCTAAGTGTAGAAAATAATTATTCAACACGAATTAATGAGGGTTTAATTTGTTATGTTGCATTTTCTAGTACTGATTCAACTTCAGATTATGAATGGTCTATTAATAAATTATCTAAAATGAAGATTTTTAAAAACAACATGTCTTTAATTGAGAAAAGTGGAGAATTATTAATTGTGAGTCAATTTACTTTATTTGCTAGTTTGAAGAAAGGAAATAGACCGTCATTTAGTAAAGCAGCAAATCCTGCTTTAGCAAAAAAATTATATAATGATTTTCTTACTTTGTGTACTGAAAAATTAAATACTACTAATATTAAAACAGGTATTTTTGGAGCCCATATGCTAGTCGAATCTATTAATGATGGTCCGTTTACTTTAAGTTTAGATACTAAACAAAGAGAATAATTTAATAAGTATTGTCTTGATAATTATAAATTATTTTAATTTTTTTGGATAGTGAAATCCCACCAGGATTGATACCTGGTTCATTTTCAGGAATTATTTTATTTAGTTTCTCAAAATAATCCTTCCACACATCTAATGTTTGACCTTTGAATTTATATGTCATTGGTTGTAGTTCAAAAAATTCTTCGTTATTATTAGAAATTAAAAACATCTCATATATTAGTTCTGAACAATAGTATTTTCCATTATCAATTTTAAATTCCTCATCATACTCTAAATTTATGAGACTCATTCCATGTTTTAAGCTGTTGGGTATTAGGTTTTGATATTTTTTTTGTAATCTTCCGACAACTACTTTTGGTTGTTTTTTTTTGTTTAAACTTCGATTGAGAAACTCATCTAATTTGACTGTATCAACACCATCAAAAGCTTCTAATACATAATCTTCATTATTTATATTGGTGTAAATGCCAATATGAGAAAATTTCATATCACTAAAGCCAATTGTTACCTTTTCTATGCCTTCACATAGTGGACTAGAATCTAGGTCTTGAAATAAGAGGTCACCATTTTGAATGTTAAACTTTTCTGTTTTTATACAGCTGATAGTTGTTGTTAGAATGATAATTAAAAAAGAAAAAATATTACTCAGTTTCCGCAAGAATGGTAATTTTATTATTGAACATTTCAATACTGCCTCCAAGAATATCAACAAATTGTTCTTTTTTGTTTATATCAGTTACTTTTATTGTCCCTTTATCTAATATAGAAATAATAGGTGCGTGATTATTTAGCATTTCAAACTTCCCGTTTTTTCCCGGTACAATTACTGATTTAGCTTCTATAGACAAGATTTTTTTTTCTAATGTTAATATTTCTATATTCATTATTTTGCGTCTTTGATCATCTTTTCACCTTTTTCAATTGCCTCTTCAATTGTTCCTACTAAATTAAACGCTGCTTCAGGAAGATGATCTAATTCTCCATCCATTATCATATTAAAACCTTTTATAGTATCTTCTATACTAACTAATACACCAGGTATACCAGTAAATTGTTCTGCCACATGAAAAGGTTGTGATAAAAATCTTGCAACTCTTCTTGCTCTATGTACAGTAGATTTATCGTCTTCTGATAATTCATCCATACCTAGAATTGCAATAATATCTTGTAGCTCTTTATATCTTTGTAGAATTTCTTTTACTCTTTGTGCACAATTGTAATGTTCGTCACCTAATACTTCAGGATTTAATATTCTAGAAGTTGAATCTAATGGGTCGACAGCTGGGTAAATACCCAGTTCTGCAATCTTTCGTGATAACACTGTTGTAGCATCTAAATGTGCAAAGGTGGTAGCTGGTGCAGGGTCTGTTAAATCATCTGCAGGAACGTAAACGGCTTGTACAGATGTTATGGATCCCTTTTTAGTTGATGTAATACGTTCTTGCATTGCTCCCATCTCAGAAGCGAGTGTTGGTTGGTATCCTACTGCAGAAGGCATTCTACCTAGTAAAGCTGACACTTCAGATCCGGCTTGTGTAAATCTAAATATATTGTCTATAAAAAATAATATATCTTTCCCATCTTTTTCACCATCACCATCACCATCAGCACCTCCGTCTCTAAAGTACTCTGCAAGTGTCAGTCCAGATAATGCTACTCTTGCTCTTGCACCTGGAGGTTCATTCATTTGTCCAAATACCAAAGTGGCTTGCGATTTTTTTAATTCATTTTTGTCTACTTTACTTAGATCCCATTTACCTTCTTCTAGGGCTTTTTCAAAAGCCTCTCCATATTTAATTACTCCAGATTCAATCATTTCTCTCAGCAGGTCATTTCCCTCTCTTGTTCTCTCACCGACACCTGCAAAAACAGATAGTCCGTCATGCCCTTTAGCAATATTGTTTATCAGTTCCATAATTAAAACTGTTTTTCCAACACCAGCACCTCCAAACAAACCAATTTTACCTCCTTTGGCATATGGTTCAATTAGATCAATCACCTTAATTCCCGTAAATAGTACTTCAGTGCTAGTAGATAGGTCTGCAAAATCTGGTGCAGGTCTGTGGATTGGGTACCCACCATCTTTTGTGACAGTCCCGATTCCATCGATAGCATCTCCAACAACATTAAATAATCTCCCTTTTATGTCGTCACCAATTGGCATTAGAATAGGGTTGCCTGTAGATTTAACCTGAAGACCTCTTTTTAAACCATCAGTAGAGTCCATTGCAACTGCACGGATAGTATTTTCTCCTATGTGTTGTTGACACTCTACTATTACTTTCTCATTGTTGTCTTTTATAATTTCCAAAGCATCGTATATTTTTGGTAATTCTTGGCCTGATTTTTCAAAAATTATATCAATTACTGGACCTATGATTTGTGATATTTTTCCTATGTTTTCTGACATTATAAGTGTTTTATGTAGTTCAAAATAAGTGAAATTAAATTGACCCAAAAATACCTATTTATATTTAAATACCTATAGTAAAAATGTAATTTATTTTACTAATTTTGACTATATAAATTATTCAATTTAAATCTTTCATGAAAATACACTATGGTGTTGATTCATTTCCAAAACTATCTCGTGCAGTAATTACAACTGGCACTTTTGACGGTGTTCATTTAGGTCATAAACAATTATTGAGTCAGTTAGTTAATTTAGGTAAAACAAATAAAGCCGAAACTGTTTTATTAACTTTTTCACCGCATCCTAGAATTTTTCTTTATCCAGATAATGAATTAAAACTAATTAATACAGCCGAAGAAAATATTAAATTATTTGAAACCTATGGAGTTGACCATTTGATTTTTCAAAATTTTAACAAAAGTTTTTCTAGGATGTCATCATTAGAATATATTAGAGATGTTTTAATTAAAAAAATTGGCTTAAAATATATGGTTATTGGATATAATCACCACTTTGGAAGAAATAGAGAAGGTTCTGTTGACAACTTAAATGAGTTGTCAGAATTATACAATTTTGAAATTCATTCTGTTGGTCCATGTCTTTTAAATAATAAATCAATTAGTTCTACTAAAATAAGGGATAGTATTAGTAAGGGTAATATGATTTTAGCCAATAGTTACTTAGGTTACACTTTTAGTTTATCTGGAGTTATAGTAAAGGGAAAGGGAATAGGACGAGACCTTGGTTTTCCAACGGCTAATATAAGTGTCAAAAATAAAAATAAAATAATTCCATCTGACGGTGTTTATGCAGTAAATATTATTTATGACAAAAAAAAATTTAAAGGCATGCTTAATATTGGTAAAAATCCCACTTTTGCTAATTTAACTTCTTCTATTGAAGTTCATATATTTGATTTTAATAAAGATATATATGGTCAGTACATTTCTGTTGAGTTTGTAAGGCGAATTAGGAACGAAATAAGATTTTCAAGTGTTGAGGATTTAAAAAAACAGCTTCATGCAGATAAAATCGCTACTATTAATACTTTATTATAATATAAATAGAGGGCGTTAATAGTTTATTTATTTTGCCCTCTATTTACAGGTCTTAATTATTATTGAATAATAATATTTTCTTGAAATATTTTATTTTTAGTTTTTATTTTTACAATATAATTACCAGCTCCCCAATCAGATGTATTTATTTCTTTATCATTATATTGGTCAAGTATTATTGTTCCCTTAATGTCTAAAATTGAAATTTGTTCAATTATTGAATTAGAATGAATCTGAAGATAATTAATTGCTGGATTAGGGTAAATATTGATAAAAATATTTTCTTCATTTAATGATATTGGTGTAAGGTCACATTCATCTCCTTCACCATCTCCGTCACTATCTTGTTGGTCGGGGTTATAAACGGTTAGGCAATTATCACATGAGTTTCCTACGCCATCTCCATCACTATCAGATTGACTAAAATTACTGTCTTCAGGACAGTTGTCAATGCCATCACAGTAACTATCGCCATCAGTGTCACCTAGTATACAATCTCCGTCACAGTCAATGTAGAGATCATCAGGATAATTACAGGATCCATCATCAGCATTTGCATTAGAGTTAAAATTTGTTGCAAATTCACATGTGCAGCCATAAATAAAGTAATTAATATCAAAGCAATTATCAAATAAATCTTGAGCCATTATATCTGCTTCTTTCATTGCTTCTACAGATGATAAAGGTCCGCTTTCCCCTCTTGCCCATACAACTCCAACCGTGATATAATTTACGGCTCCTGGATCTAAAGTAAAAGGCCCTGCAGATTGTAAAAATCTTCTATCAGATGGCATGTTGCCTGCAGTTGTTTCATCCCAATCTGTATCAAAATTGGGATCGGTGTCGCCAGGGAACATAAAATCACATTCAGGGTTATTTGTGTCTCCTCCATTTCCGCCATATGTCATTGGTTGACCATTGGTCCATACTCCTCTCAGATAATTATAATAGTCCATGTCTAAAGCGGGATCATTATTCCAGTCGTTCCCATCAGTATCCCAAGCAGCATTGTTATAATAAACAAATTTTGACATAATTATTTGTTCTCCTAGTTCATCAATTTCTCCATCGCGGTCATTATCTATTCCATCCTTTGCATCTGCGAGTGGTCCTTTGAAAAAGTCTACTCCAATTGCAGGAGGGTTTATGCCATAACCAGCACTTCCTTGTAATCCATCATCATCATCATCTCCATTATAACAATATCCAAGTCCTAAATTAACATCGCATCCGACATAATCGTCTTCATAATTACCTATATCTGGGTCAACCCATTGGCCAAAATATGTGTCATTCAGTGTTTCATTTGAACGGTTAATTATTTTATAATTATAAAAAGTCATATCAGATAATGCGTCATTAGTTTTATATGCGAAAGCTTGGGCTTGTATTTCTAATCCAATCGGTGTTCCACCAGTTTCGCCGTGAAAATTTCCTGCATCATTAAATACCCACCAAATACTTTGATCGCCAAACAAATAATCTTCTTCAGCGCAATTTCCAACCGCATCTAAATCATATCCAGGATAGTCAGAATTGTTATACTCTCCATCTCCATCAACATCAATGAATGGAGCTAAGTATTCACTTGTTCCGTCAAAGGAAAAATGACTAGCTGGCCAATTTGTAATAACATCAGGCGTAGTATAATCAGGGAAAGAAATGTTTGCATCACAATTAACATCATTGACACAATCCATATAAGTTACATATGCTTCTACTTCATTTTTAGAAATTACCCAATGTTGATTGTAGTTGTTACAGTCATCAAACGTAATTGATCCATATTCTGTACTTTCAGTATCGGCATTTAAAGGACCGGGATAAAAATCACTTCCGGTTTGACGATATGTCATGGCAGCAATTTTTAAATTATTTTGATTGTCCATACCACCAATCCATAAAGATCCTGCAAATAATGAGTGAACTCCCTCATCTTTGGGGATTTCATATCTTGCTTCACTTAGGTTCCACCACATATCACCACCACCTAAAATATTAGCTCTCACATTTCCAATATTTAATTCGGCTTCAGATGAAGGGTCTAAGCATCCTCCCCCTAGCATTCGTTTATGAGCATCATTGTTAGTATTTGTGTATGAATTATTTTCTTTTGCTTGAATATTTATAAAACAAGATAGTATAAGAATAATTGTAAAGTTTTTCATTTTATTAATAGTATTATTAAGAGGCATAATAAATATAATTAGAAATTATCAATATTCAAGCTTACTTTATTAACATGTTGCTTATTTTTTTCTTTAAAAGCTCAAATCTTTTATTATTGCTTCCTTCAACGGTTATAAAATCCATTCCATTTTCTTTCAATTCTTTTTTATAGTAATTAAATATTTGATCTCTTTTTTTTGGATCTTCTCTTAATGGGTCAAATACCCATTCAAAATCTGGTTTACATAAAACATATAGAGCTTGATGGTCTTGATTATTTAAAATAAAAGGATCGCATTTAGAAAATTTAATAATACTCCATAATTTAATTACTTGTAAGTTAGTGTCACAAATTAAAAAATCATTATTTGAGTATTGTTTTTCCAAATTTAATTGGCCTTGAGCAATTTTTTTCAAGTCTGAGTAATTATATAATCTGCCTAAATTATTTAGGTACTGTCTTGCATATTCTTTTACCCAAATAAGGCCGAAGTGTTTTGCGATTTGTTTGCTTAATTGAGTTTTACCAGAACATTCTGGG
Source organism: Flavobacteriales bacterium TMED191 (assembly GCA_002171975.2). Taxonomy (NCBI): domain Bacteria; kingdom Pseudomonadati; phylum Bacteroidota; class Flavobacteriia; order Flavobacteriales; species Flavobacteriales bacterium TMED191. The sequence goes on along the minus strand of NHIO02000033.1, from coordinate 25,662 downwards.
CCAGTAAAAATAATTTTTTTCATGTAAGATCTTTTTTCCATGTCAAAAATCCATATGTTGCAAAACCAATATAGCAGAAAAACAAAAAGCTAAAAAAGTATTCTCCAGTATTTAAATAAAATATACCACTTATTATATCAATAGCTATAAAGTATAACCAGGATTCAATAATTTTTTTACCAGTCATATACATTGGTATTAAATTAAAAGTGAACATTAAAGAGTCTAGAAAAGGATAGCTACTTATATTAAGTTTTTTTAAGAATAGACTTAGTATTAATGTAAATATGAAACCAAATAGCAACCAAAAAAGATGTTGTCTAATTGTCCATTTTGATACTTTTAACGGCAAATTGTTTTTTGTATTTTTCCACTGATACCAGCCGTAAAAAGCAGTCCCAATAAAAAAAAACTGCATACTAACCTGTAAAGGAAGATTAATTTGATTGTATGCAAATATATTGCATAATGAAGCCGCAAATAATGCAGCCCAACATAATATGTTTTGTTTTATTGAGAATACAACATATACGATGCTCAGTACAACACCTAAAAACTGAAATATGTTGTCAATCAAATAGCTATATATTTCAATCATTTTTTTATAGTTGCAATTGTTATAAAATAATTGTCAATTTTTTGACAGTTTACATTGTATTTAATTAAAATATCTTTTTTTACAAAGGTCGCTTTTATATTGTTTTTGTTTATATTATTAATAATAATATTTTCTTTAAAAGAACACGTGCTACCGTTTAAGGTTTTATATATTGCTTCTTTTGTACACCAAACAAAATGTATATTGTCATTTTTATTTTTTGTAATATTTTTTTCCATCAAATTGAGAAAACGATTACTTATCTCGTGTATATTTTCTTTTTTGAATTGAATGTCTAACCCAACTGGTTGATTGCTTGTTACAACACCGCAATAATTTTTTGAATGACTTATGGAAATGTTTTGAAATGTATTGCAATATGGGGCACCATGTGGCATGTATAACAATTCTTCTTTTTTTTTAGATAATTTATTTAATAAAATTCTGCTAGCGATATTTTGTTTTTTGCGCTGAATATTTTTGTAATATTTAATTGTTTCAAGTTCTTTATTTGTCGGCTTAAGAATTTTTATAAGATCCTCTAGGCTCTCATTAATAGACCACAAGGCAATATTATAATTTTTAGTTTCTTCTAATTTAATTATTGGCATAAATATTTCTAATAATAAAGATTATAAAATTTAAATATGTATTAACTTTGTACTCACGCAAATTATGAAAACAATTAATGTAAATTATGAAAACAAAATTACAACATATGAATTACAAAATTAAAGATATTTCTTTAGCAGAATGGGGAAGAAAAGAGATTAAGTTAGCAGAAGCAGAAATGCCGGGATTAATGATGCTTAGAAAAAAATATCAATCTGAAAAGCCATTAAAGGGTGCTAGAATCGCTGGTTGTCTTCATATGACAATACAAACTGCTGTATTAATTGAAACGCTCATAGATCTTGGTGCTGAAGTATCATGGTCATCATGTAATATTTTTTCTACCCAGGATCATGCTGCTGCCGCTATAGCTCAAGCTAATGTTCCTGTTTTTGCTTGGAAGGGAATGACGGAAGATGATTTTGATTGGTGTATAGAGCAAACAATATTTGCATTTAAGGACAAAAAACCTTTAAATATGATTCTTGATGATGGGGGAGATTTGACTAATATGGTTTTAGATCAATATCCAGAACTTGTCAGTAATATTAATGGTTTAAGTGAGGAAACTACTACTGGGGTACTAAGGTTGTATCAAAGAGAAAAAAACAACACATTGCCAATCCCAGCTATTAACGTTAATGACTCAGTTACAAAATCTAAATTCGATAATAAGTATGGTTGTCGTGAATCAGCTGTTGACTCAATTAGAAGAGCTACAGATATTATGTTAGCTGGTAAGGTCGCTACAGTTGCCGGTTATGGCGATGTGGGTAAAGGAACAGTTGCGTCACTCGTAGGTGGGGGAGCAAGAGTAATTGTCACAGAAATTGACCCTATATGTGCCCTTCAAGCATCAATGGATGGTTTCCCAGTAATAAAAATGATTGATGCAGTTAAGAAAAGTGATATTATTATAACTGCTACTGGTAATAAAAACGTAGTTTCTCAAGAGCATTTTGAACTAATGAGAGATAAAGCTATTGTTTGTAATATTGGTCATTTTGATAATGAAATAGATGTTGCTTGGTTAAATGCAAATGCTGTTAAAGAACAAATAAAACCACAGGTTGATTTGTATACTTTGGATAATGGTAAGCAAATTATTTTATTGGCTGAAGGTAGGTTGGTTAATTTGGGTTGTGCAACTGGTCACCCTTCATTCGTAATGTCTAATTCATTTACAAATCAAGTGCTAGCGCAAATAGAATTATGGAAAAATGTTGAGTCGTATGAAAATAAGGTTTATGTGTTACCAAAACATTTGGATGAGCTAGTTGCTAGACTTCATCTTGAGAAGCTAGATGTAGAGTTAGAAGAGTTAACAGATGAGCAGGCGAAATATATTAGTGTTTCGAAAACGGGACCTTTTAAGCCTGACACTTATAGATATTAATTGGTAATATATAGTATTTCTCCATCAAAAAAGGTATTGTATTTTTTTAAAGCTTGATTTGCAGGGCCCTCAGTCACGGATCCGTCTGTAATAATAAATTGTGAATTGCAACAGTTACAGGTTAAAATAGGATCATTGGTGTACTGACCAGAAACTATACACTCAGAGTTAACTTCAAATGTACACGATCGATCATATGCAATAAAATCATCCATTCCTTGTACGATGATAACTCCACCTAAACCGCCATTTAAATACTCATAACCCCACAAATTGCCATACATATTATTGTATTGAGGCATTGTCACAGGGATTGTAATATTTACATCAACATTAGGAAAGTTATAGTCATTACTGCAACCTATTATTATAATTGATAGGAAAGCGAATAATTTGTGGTTTGAAAGATTATTTATTAACATATGATATAAATATACTTATTATAAATAATTATATTTTGTAAATCTGTTATTTTCTTATATATTTGGTGCATTAAAAAATATAATAATTTTACATCTCATAAATAAAGTTATATGCATAAAAATATTATACTATTTCTCATTGTTTTCTTTACATCTTTAAATGTTTTTGCTCAAAGTGGAACATTAAAAGGGAAAGTAACAGATGCGATGACAGGCGAAACTATACCTATGGCAAATGTTGTGGTTAAAATGGATGGTGCAACTATAATTGGAGGCGCATCTGATTTTGATGGTAATTTTACAATAAAACCAATTAACCCAGGAACATACTCTGTAGAGATATCTTTTATTGGATATAATACTATTATTCAAAATAATGTACTGATATCGCCAAATAAAATTACATTTAGTGATTACGAATTAAAAGTCAGTACAAATGAATTGACTGAAGTACAGGTGATTGAATATGATGTTCCGCTAATTGATGCGGATAAGTCTGGTTCAACCAAAACTGCTGAGCAAATTACGTCCCTACCAACCAGAAATGTGCAAAATGTTGCTGCCACAACAGCTGGTATTTATCAGTCTGATACTGAGGGTTCTATTAATGTGCGTGGATCTAGAAGTAATGCAACATCTTACTATATTGATGGGATAAAAATTACTGGTAATTCAAATGTTTTGCCACAGTCTGCAATTGATCAAATGACAGTTGTAACTGGGGGCTTGCCTGCTCAATATGGTGATGCAACTGGTGGTATTATTAGTATTACAACAAGGGGCCCCTCTAGAATTACTAAAGGAGGATTTGAGATAGGTTCATCTCAACTTACAGACCCTTATAATCATAATTTAATTGGTTTTAATTTGTCTGGTCCAATTTGGAGAAAAAAAGATGATGATAAGACACCAATACTTGGTTATTTAATTACGGGGGAATATAATCATAAATTAGATCCTGACCCCTCTGCAATTGGTGTTCCTGCTTTGAGAAATAGTGTGTTATCGGAAATTCAAAATCATCCTTTAGAGTTTATAGGAACTCCCTCTTATGGAAACTATGCATCTAGTTATTCTTTAAATGCAGCAGAACAATTGACATCTGACGATTGGACAATTCAAGATGTGAAAAAAAACTTAAGTGATGAAAAATTACAACTTCAGGGAAAATTAGATGCAAGAATTACAAAAGATATCAATCTAACTGTTGGTGGTAATTTTTCACATCATGTTGATATGGGAAGCTCTCTTTGGTGGAGAAAACAATTACTAAATTTTGACAATAATAGACAATACATTAGGGATAATTATAATTTCTACGCTAGAATCCAACATAAATTAAGTGGTGATGAAGCACAAGGTTTAGTTAAGAATGTATTCTATACGTTACAAGCTGATTACTCTGCTTACAAAGCAAAACTAGAAAACCCAAATCATGGTACTGATTATTTTAAATATGGTTATGTTGGAAAATTCACTCCATCTATAGATGACACAACTTTTACAAATACGTCGCCTTTTTTTTGGGATTCATATGATGTATATGTGTTAGATCAAAACGGTAATAAAGTTCCGGTTTTAAATTCGGATGGATTCCAAGATGTAGATGAAAACGGAAATTTATTATGGCAACAGGAAACACAAACAGGTGTGCTTTTGCAAGAGCATGTGACTTTAGATTTTGAAGCTAGTGATGCTAATCCTCTACTTGCTAACTATACTCAAGATTATTATGATTTTTTCCACTCTTTTATGGAAGAAGGACAAAATCCAACTCGCGAACATGTACAATTTAGTGCATTAATGAATGGTGATTCTCCGCCTGATGTTTATGGTTTATGGTGGAATTCAGGATACCCTAATTACTTCTCATATGATTACTCAGAACAAAAGCAAACCTTTTCTGGTTCAGCTTCTGCTGATATAGGTAACCATTCAATTCTTTTTGGTTTTGAATATGAAAAAAAGAAAGAAAGATATTATAGAGTTTATACACCTGCACTATGGAGTACTGCTAGACAGTTAGCAAATCAACACTTAACAAATCCTCAGTACTATGTAGATGATGAGGTACAATGGGATTTTGATGAAGATGTATTAATATTTTCTACATTCTACGATGTTAGTGAAGACAATGAAAATTACACTACATTTGGTCAAAACTTAAGAGAGGAGCTTGGACTTGGAGTTAATGATTATTTATATATAGATCAGTATGATCCAGGTGTTTTTTCCATAGATATGTTTGCTGCTGATGAATTACTTCAGGGTGACTATTTAAATCTTTATTATTATGGGTATGATCATACAGGGAGTGAAATAAATGAGCGTGTTTCCTTTGATGATTTTTTAAATGAAAAGGATGATAATGGTGATTATACAAGAAGAATATCTCCTTTTGAGCCCTTATATTCAGCTGCCTACATACAAGACAAATTTGCTTTTGACGACATTGTATTTAATGTTGGTTTAAGAATAGATAGATATGATGCAAATCAGGAGGTGTTAAAAGATAAGTATTCACTTTATCCAACTAGGACAGCAGCTGAAGTAAATCCTGGTTTAAATCCAACTGTAGATGCAAGTGCACCAGCACATCCATCCAATATCGGTGATAATTTTGTAGTATATGCTAATTCAATAACTGATCAAACTCAGATTACTGGATATAGAGATGGTGATAATTGGTATGATGCTACAGGTCTGCCAGTAACAGACCCCTCTGTCTTAAGTCTTGGAAGTGGTGTAATACCTTTTTTACAAAACCCTGATCATTTATCAGATCCTAATAGAGGTTTAACTGGAGATGCATTTGAAGATTATACACCAGCGGTTTCTGTAATGCCAAGAATATCATTTAATTTTCCAATTTCAGATGAGGCTATGTTTTTTGCACATTATGATATCTTAACACAACGACCACCCTCTAATAATATAATGAACCCATTTGACTATTTATTTTTAGAAGCTAATACAACTGAAGTGGCGAATCCAAATTTATTACCTGAAAAGACAACAGATTATGAAGTTGGTTTTACTCAAGCATTAACAGGTCATTCAGCCATCACTTTTTCGGCATTTTATAGAGAGTTAAGTGATATGATTCAGGCCGCAAGAGTTACAGAAGCTTACCCTATGACATATACACATTTTGACAATATAGATTTTGGAAATGTTAAAGGTTTTTCATTTGGATATGATTTGAGAAGAACTAAAAATATGTCATTAACGGCAAATTATACTTTACAGTTTGCTGATGGATCAGGTTCTTCTGCCACTACTGCTCAACAGTTAGTTAATGATGGTTTTCCAAATTTAAGAACAACACTTCCTCTTGATTTTGACCAAAGGCATAATATTAGTGCAAATATTGATTATCGTTATGGTTCAGGTAATCGTTATGATGGACCCGTTTTATTTGGAAAAAATATTCTTGAAAATTTTGGTGCAAATTTTGTATTTGCTGCTGGTTCTGGAACACCATACAGTCAACAGTCCAATATTTTGGCTCAAGCAATGTTTGGTGTCAATACACGAGACGTTCTTGAAGGCAGTGTAAATGGAGCTCGAAAACCTTGGACTTTTAGAACTGATGTAAGACTTGATAAAACATTTCAGTTTAAAATGAACGATACTAGAAAGTTAAATATGGAGGTATATGTTCAAATTGAAAATCTTCTTAATACAGATAATATTGTGGGTGTTTACAGGTACACAGGTAATCCAGATGATGATGGATATTTATCCTCTGCTGAAGGTCAGCAATATGTTTCACAGCAGGTAAATCCGATGGCTTTTTATGATCAATATGATGTTAAGGTAAATAGTCCTGATAGTTATACTAGACCGAGATTAATAAAATTAGGAATGCAAGTAAACTTTTAGATATATGAAAAATTATTTAGTATCAATATTAGTTATTTTTATAAGCTTTACAAGCTTAAATGCAAAGGAAAATATTCCAAATCCAAATGATTCGAACAATAATAATTATAGGATAATTGCTTCTGGTTGTTTAGCAGCCACAGCTCAAACAGAATTAAATATTAATAATGTTAGGACGACTATTTTAGCTGGAGGTGATATGTGGTGGGATTTAGATAATGGAAAATATGAGATTCCTAATGGCGGAGGTAAACATTCTATGTTTGCTGGTGCTTTATGGATTGGAGGTCTAGATGATCAAGGAAATTTGAAGGTTGCAGGTATGACTTACAGACAAGATGGAAATGATTTTTGGCCTGGTCCACTTAATGCTGATGTAGCTAGTGATGACTATGGTACCGTAGGTCAGGATATTTGTACTGAGTATGACAAACATTTTGTCATTACTCGACAAGAGGTAGAAGATTATGTTGGATATAATACATGTTTATCTGATCCGAATTGTGATGTTGCTACTTCTTATCCTAATTATTCTCAAGCACAAGTAATTTCTGATTGGCCAGCCAGTAGAGTTGATGTAGATGGCACATTTGATTACTTAGCCCCTTTTGAAGACGTAAATGCTGATGGGATGTATACAGTTGGGATTGATTATCCTGGATATGATTTAGAGGGGACAAAAGATTGTAAAAATGATGACGTTTTATTTGGTGATCAAACTCTTTGGTGGGTTTTTAATGACAATGGTAATATTCACACAGAAACTGGTTCAGAATCAGCTATTGGACTTGAAATACAGGCACAAGCATTTGGTTTTACTACCAATGATGAAATAAATAATATGACTTTTTATAGTTATAAAATAATGAATAGATCAACATCAGTTCTTAATGAAACTTATTTTGGACAATGGGTAGATCCAGATCTTGGAAATTATCAAGATGATTATGTTGGATGTGATGTAAGTTTAGGATTGGGATACTGTTACAATGGCGATGCAGATGATGATGGAACGGCGGGTTATAATTATGATTCTGATGATCCTCCGCCTGCGATTGGAGTTGATTTTTTTAGAGGCCCATTAGCTGATATCGGAGATGGAATAGATAATGATAAGGATGGTGAAATTGATGAACCAGGAGAACAAATTATAATGTCCAAGTTTGTTTATTACAATAATGATTTTTCTGATTTTGGTAATCCAGAGAATGCCACACATTACTATGGTTATTTACGTGGAATATGGAAAAATGGTCAGCCTATGACATATGGTGGGACAGGATGGGAATCTTCAAATACGGAATGCAATTTCATGTTTCCTGGTAATACAGACCCTTCTTTTACTGAAGAGTGGACAGAAATAACTGCTGGTAATGATCCTGCAGACAGAAGATTTTTACAATCTGCTGGTCCATTTACACTTGAACCGGGTGCTGTTAATTATATTACTACTGGGGTGGTTTGGGCCCGTGCTTCCGAAGGTAATAATTTTGCCTCTGTGGAACTTATGAAGATTGCTGATAACAAAGCCCAAACTTTATTTGATATTTGTTTTGAAGTTATTGACGGACCAAGTGCACCAGATATTAATTTTGTTGAATTAGACCAAAAGATAATTATAAATTTAACAAATGCTGAAAATTCTAATAATTATGCAAATCAGTATACAGAGGAAGATCCATTTATCTCGGATGTTTTAGTTGAATCACAAATAAACCCTGGCGTATTTGAAAACCTAGATATTAATAAAAATTATGTTTTCGAAGGTTATCAAGTTTTTCAACTTAAGGATGCCACTGTTACATCGAATGATTTATATAATCCTGATAAGGCATTTATGATATACCAATGTGATATAGAAAATTATAGAACAGCTGATGGAGATGTTGTTACAACACCAACTGATGATTCAACACCGATATCTAATTTAGTTAATTATTCGCTTGATGAGAGTATAGGCCCTAATGTATATTTACCTCAAAATATGACATTAGGTGCTTCGAATTCTGGTATAAATAATTCAATTCTGATTACTGAGGATAAATTTGCATCCGGTGATCCTGGACTAATTAACAATAAAGCATATTATTATATGGCAATTGCATATGCTTATAATGAGTACATTCCTTATGCTACAGAAATTCCATTTACATCTGCATCTGCTTACTCACCTAGTATTTTAGGACAAAAGAAGCCATATTTAGCTGGTAGAAAAAATATAAGAACTTATACAATTATTCCTCACAAAACTGAATCATTCGGAGATGTTCCGACTGCATCTTATGGTACAATTCCATCTCAGACAGGTTTAGCGGGAAGTGGTAATGGTGGAGGTTTTTTAGAATTAACAGATAATTCTAGGAATAGTATTGCTGAAAATTATTTTTCCGATACCTTATCGTATATGATCAATAGTTCTCCTGCATTAATTAGTGTTATTGATCCATTGTCTGTCCCAGATGCTGATTTTATTTTTCAAATGACTGATATCGACTCAGGTAATATTGACGATGTAACATGGAAAATGTCTAAAATAGAAGACGGTGATACAATTTCGGTATTGTCACAGAACACTTTAAAAGATAATGCTCAACAAATTATTCCTGAGTGGGGTCTAGCAGTAAAATTTCAGAAAATATCTGATCTAGAATCAGGACAGGTAGATAACTTAGGATGTTTGAGTTGTACAGATTGGATTAGTTTCACTGTAACTAACTCTCAAATGGAGGAGATAGTTTGGTCATCTATGGAAAACGGTACCACCTCCGAGGATTTAGATGATATTCTTAATGGTACAGAATATACCTCTGCTACTCAAAATCTATGGTTAGCCCCTATTCCTGATGTTGACGATGTATGGCAGTTTGCTCCTTTTTTGAGGCCCTTAGACTGGGTTAGATCTGGTAATAATTCTTTTACAGCTAGTGATGCAGTGCTATTTCAATACCAAGATTTTGGTGACCTTGGTATAGATGGTTCTCCGCTAGAGTCTGGTGATATTTCATTAGATCCAAATGGTGTTTATGAAAATCAAGCATTAGTTCCTTATAAATTAGTAAGTACTGATTACAAGGGTAATATAGCATCTTCAACTACAACTAATGAAATCAATTCTATTGATACAATTGGTGGAGGATTAGCTTGGAAAGAATGGAAATCAGAGACTGACCTGAATAATTTAAATAACGTTGATGTTGTTCTAACTCCTAATAAGGACTTATGGACAAGATGTCCTGTCTTAGATATGTCTGAAACAGAATTATCATGGAATGGTAATGGACCTGCAATAGATAATAATCAAATTAGCAGTAATGACTGGGTTTCAGGTGATGATTATGGTTCATGGGATGTAGGCTCTGGAACAGGAGAAAATGGAGAAGAAAAGTGGGATTTAAGATTAGATAGTAATGTTGATAAAGATGGAAACCCAGATTTATCCGGATCAGGTTTTAATTCTGAGAATGGCTGGGGATGGTTTCCAGGCTATGCAATTGATGTTTCATCTGGTAGGAGATTAAATTTAATGTTTTCAGAAAATTCTTCATTAGGTGAAGAACACAATGGAGATGATATGTTATACAATCCCACTGGATATATATATGGAGCAGGTGAACCTAATCTTATTGACCAAAGTAACTGGGATGAGGTTAACTCTGTTACTATGAATGGTGGTCATGCTGTTTTTGTTCTAGATACTGAATATCAAGGTCATAATCATGAAGATAATCCACATTATGATTCATATGTTGGATCAACTTCTGGAAATGCATGGAATTCTTTAAGAAAGAAACAGGTCATTGAACATATACAATGGGTAGGTAATTGGGTCTCTAATCGAGATCAAGAATTTCTTGGTAATGAAATAGTGATTAGAGCTCGTGTTCAAGAAAATTATGGTTACAGAGACTTAAGTGTAATTGCGAATAGTAATTCAGATTCTTTAATAAACTCAGGATATCCTTACTATACATTTAATTCATCTGAAATATTAACTTTAATTGATAATAAGGATGCAAAAGAAGCAGGTCTAAAGGAAGTTAATATTGTTCCTAATCCATATAATGGTGCATCTGGCTATGAAACAGGACAGGTAGATAACAGAGTAAAAATTACAAATTTACCTAGGGAATGTACGATCTCAATTTATACAGTTAACGGAAATTTAATTAGACAAGTAAAAAAAGATAATGATATATCTTTTTTTGAGTGGGATTTAAAAAATAATTATGGTATTCCAATTGCATCAGGTGTTTATATCATACACGTAGATGCAGGTGAAATTGGAGAGAAGGTACTTAAATGGTTTGGTGCGCTTAGGCCAACTGATTTAGATAGTTTCTAGGATTATAATATAGATTAATAAAGTATTATTTATGAAAATTAAAACACAAAAATTAGTATTTATTTGCTTATTTAGTTTAATATCTTTTGCACTTTTCGCTCAAACAGAGGGCGACGAGAGAACTGGACAAGCTGGTGCTTCTGAACTATTAATAAATCCATGGGCGCAAAGCTCAGGAATGGCTGGAGCAAATACTGCTTCTGTCAGAGGACTAGAAAGTGCCTTTTTAAATGTAGCAGGATTAACTGGAATAGAGGGTACAGAATTAATATTTTCTCATGCCTCTTGGTTTGCAGATATTTCAATTAATGCTTTTGGATTTGGTCAGAAAATTGGTGATACTGGAGCAATGTCAGTATCTATTATGTCTCTAGATTTCGGTGAAATTGAACGAACAACATATCAAAATCCTGATGGTGGAATTGGTACTTTTTCTCCACAATTTATGAATATAGCCTTGTCATATGCTAAGAAATTCACTTATAATATGTCAGCAGGTCTGACTGTAAAAATGATTTCTGAATCTGCTGCTGAATTATCTGCTAACGGTGTTGCATTGGATGCAGGAGTTCATTATGAAACGGGTAGACGAGGTGAGGCAAAATTTGGAATTACATTAAAAAACATTGGTCCTAGAATGGAATTCAACGGAGATGGAGATGATGTTACTGTAAATGGATTAAATGGGTATGATATGACTATGGAAATCAGATCTGCCTCGTTTGAATTACCTTCTCTACTTAATATAGGTGGTTCGTATGATTTTTATTTACTAAATGATGAGTTTAGAATTACATGTTCAGAAACATTTGTTTCAAATTCCTTTTCTAAAGATCAATTTTTAACTGGTCTAGAAGTTTCTTGGAAGGAGATGGTTACATTAAGAGGCGGTTATGGTTATGAGAGTGGTATTTTAGATGATTTTGATGAAGGTAGAACAACCTCATTTAAAGGCTTGTCAGCTGGTTTTAGTGTAGAATTGCCTCTTTCAGATGAAACAAATTTCGGATTAGATTACTCTTATAGGCCCGCAGATCCTTTGCAGTCTGTTCATACTTTTGGTGCAAGAATTGTACTATAGTTTATAATAAATTAGAAAAATCATATTATATTAATTTAAAACGTATTGGTATATGTCAAAGATTGTATATTATAGTTTAGAAGCTTTAGATAAATTAAAATCAGAGTTGAATCAGTTATCTACAGTTGAGAGACCTAACATATCAAAGCAGATTGCAGAAGCTCGTGATAAAGGTGACTTATCTGAGAATGCAGAGTATGACGCCGCAAAAGAAGCACAGGGATTACTTGAAATGCGTATATCTGAACTAGAGTCAAAAATATCTGTAGCACGGGTCATTGATGCTTCAAAGCTAGCAACAGATAAAGTGTTATTATATTCTAAGGTTGGAATAAAAAATAATTTGACAGGTTCAATTCTTGAGTATATTCTAGTACCAGAATCGGAGGCAGATATATCAGTTAATAAAATTTCTATTTCTTCACCAATAAGTCAAGGCTTACTAGGAAAAAAAGTTGGTGAATTAGCTAGTATTAATGTGCCTTCAGGTGTTATTAATTTTGAAATTTTAAGTATTTCTAGGTCTTAAATTAAATGGATTCTGTTTTTAAAAAAATAATAAATAAAGAATATAGTTGCCATTTAGTTGCCGAAGATCAATTTAATATAGCATTTATGGATATTAGACCAATAAAAACAGGTCATGTTCTTGTTGTGCCTAAAAAACAGGTTAATTATTTATTTGATCTAAAAAAAGAAGAATACCAAAGTTTATGGGCTTTTGTTCGCATCGTCGCCAAAGGTTTAAAAAAATCAATTAATTGCAATAGAATTGGAGTTAGTGTTATAGGCTTTGAAGTTCCACATGCGCATGTACATTTAGTGCCAATTAACAATATAGAAGATATGAATTTTTCTAAAAGTTTCAATTCCAATGAAACAGAATTATCAAAATTGTCTAGAGATATATCTAAAAAAATTATTTATTAGACTTTATTTAATTCTTTTAGGGTTATTTTTTATAAATTGACTCCAAGTTTCTTTTTTATTATTTAATATTATTCTCTTTTGAAGTGCATGACATACAGCTGCGGCTAGACCATCGGTTGCATCTAGGTATTTAGGTTTAGTTTCTATCTGTAACATCTTAATTAACATTCCAGCTACTTTTTCTTTTGATGCAGTCCCACTTCCTGTAATTGCTAACTTTATTTTTTTTGGCGCATATTCGACAATGGGGATTTTATTTACAGCACTTGCTACCATTGCAGCTCCTTGTGCTCTTCCAAGTTTTAGCATAGATTGAGCATTCTTCCCAAAGAATGGAGCTTCGATTGCAATTTCGTCTGGTGAGTACATTTGAATTATATTATTGGTTGTCTCAAAGATTTTTTTCAGCTTTAAATTATGAGACTTAATTTTATTTAGTAAAACAACATCCAGGTATAAAAATTTTATTTTATTTTTTGACTTTTTGACAAGTCCATAACCCATTATATTAGTTCCGGGATCAATACCAAGTATTATTTTATCTTTTTCCATTTTATATAAATATAATAAATAGCAATTCTATATTTAGTATATTGAATAATTAAATGAATTTCAAAAGTATTATAATTAATTTATTTTCATCTAATATAGCATCACTCTTAGCTTTATTATTAGTTGTATTGTTTTTTGTTTTAGCAGTATTCTCTTATCAAATTATGCCTGATAATACTCCGTTAGCAAATAATATTCAATTATCAATTGCAAAAAAGTCTCCAGGTTTTAGTGCAAATGTTTTGTTGTTAAAAAATGATTCTATTTACAATTCTCAAAATATTTTTTCACAGTTTTTTTTTGGTAAAAAAAAACATTACAAGGAGATAATAATTGATAGCTACTCTTACAAAGATGATACATTATCTTATGTGTTGTATAATTTTAATAATGTTCGAAAAGAAAAAGTTTCATTAGATAAATTACATCATAATAAAAATAACAAACACATAATTAATAAAACTTATATATTAGGAACGGATAGATATGGTAGAGACTTATTAAGTAGAGTTATCTTAGGAACAAGAATATCCTTTTCAGTAGGCTTTATATCGGTATTTATTTCATTATTAATAGGTATTTCTTTGGGGATGATATCAGGCTATTATGGCGGTAAATTAGATGTTTTTATTAGCTGGTTAATTAATGTTGTGTGGTCAATTCCAACATTATTGCTCGTTATTGCTATCAGCGTTGTTTTAGGTAAGGGATTTTGGCAAGTTTTTGTTGCGGTTGGTTTGACAATGTGGGTTGAAGTGGCGCGTGTAACTAGAGGAGAGGTTTTGAAAATTTCTCAGATGCCATATATAGAATCTATTAGGTCATTTGGTGTTCCTGATTTTTATATAATGTTCAAACATATATTGCCCAACATCATTAATCCAATTATCATAATTTCAGCTGCTAATTTTGCTACCTCAATTTTATTAGAATCTGGATTAAGTTTTTTAGGAATAGGAGTTCAGCCGCCTATACCTTCCTGGGGGATGATTATTAGAAATCATTATGGATTTATTATAATGGATAAATTATATCTTGCTTTAATACCAGGTTTATGTATTGTCTTGTTAGTATTATCCTTTATGTTTTTAGGTAACAGACTAAGGGACTTGTTAGGTGTAAAATCTAGAAAATAATTAAATTAACTGTAAAAATAACTATTCCAATAACCATGATTATTAGTGTATAAGGTAACAATTCCTTTGCTTTTATTTGTGTAATACCTAATAATGGAAGTGCCCAAAATGGTTGTAACATATTTGTTAATTGATCACCATATACTAGTGCCATAATACTTTTAGGTATGGATACCCCTAATTCGAGAGCAGATTGGATTACAATTATTCCTTGTACTGCCCATTGTCCACCACCACTTGGAACAAAAATATTTACTAAGCCTCCACTTAACATAGTAAAAATAGGATATGTGTTTTTATTTGAAATATTAATAAAGAATTCAGCAAAAATATCTACTAGGCCTGTCGAGTTCATTATCCCCATAATTCCAAAATATAAAGGAAATTGTATAAGTATTCCACTAGCACTGCTAATAGCAGTATTTACAGATTTTATAAAATAACTAAAGTTTTTATGAAGAAATAGGCATAGCCCCAATAATAGCAAGTTTATAAAATTCGGGTTAATGAATGCTAATGATTCAGCATTAAAAACCTTTTGAATAGCGAAAAGTATAATTGATAGTCCAATTATTTTAGAAAAAATTTTAGACTGGTCAATTTTTTCAGCTCCAATTGCTTGTGTTTTTTCTTTTAATATTTCAGTCTTTTTAAATTTAATTTTTGACCCTTTAGAATTTCTCATTCCAAGCAAAAATAAAATCAAGGGTATAATGATTATTAGTAATAAACTAACTGATAGATTCATGTTAGAAAAAACAGTTTGAGAAAAGTCTATTCCAGAAACTGGTATCTGTTTAAGAATTGTAGGATTAGTAATAATATCTTGAAGGTGATTTTCTTCTGCAATTTTCAAAGGTATAGAGCCTGAAAGTCCGCCATGCCACACCATTAAACCAGAATATCCCGCAGCACCAATTAAAGGGTAGTTTAGTTGTAAGTTGTTTTGGACTGAGTATTCCCCAACTTTTCGCGCAAGAATAGCTCCAAAGATTAGTCCCAATCCCCAATTAAAAAAACTAACAAGAATTGTTGATAAAGAAACCCAGAATGCTGCATTAGCTGAATTATTACATAAAGGTGTGATTTTTTCTATAATTTTTTTTGAGAAATTTGTTAATGCTAAAACATAACCTAATACTAACATTAACATCATTTGCATTGCAAAATTCATTAGCGCATTATTCCAAAGTCCCTTTTCCCATGCCGTGATTACAAATGATAGTTTATAGTCAGTTAGTAATAAGGCTAGAAAAATAATTATGATAGTTAGAATAACAGCAATTGAGAAAGGACTTGGTAGAGTTTTTCTAATAGTATTTTCTAATTTTTTAATCATCTTTAAAAAGGTAATTCTTCTTTTTCTTCTGAATCTGGGTTTAGATTTGAATTATTTGATGGATTAATCTTCCATGCATCTATATTGTGATAGTATCGATTATTATATTCTCTCGAAGATATGTTAAAGAAAACTTCAATTCTATCCCCTATGTTATATGATTCAAGAATTTTCACCTTTTCTTCCCCGAATAATTGAAAGCATATTTTACTATTATAATCTTGACCTATGTCAATCAGAAATGTTTGTTTTATCCATTTTTTGCCCTCTTTGTTTTCAATGTTTTCTATTTGATTTTTTTTTGTTAGTGTACCTGTTATTGATAAGTTGCTCATTTTATTTAATTTATTTAGGTTTTTGAATTTCAAAAAGACTTTGACCAAAACCTTTACAGTACCAGTTATTTCCAAGCCGTCCTACGAGTTTAACTTTATTTTGATCAATTTGGTTATTCTTATCTAGAATTTCTGAATTTATGTGAATTAAAATAATTTCGCATATAATCAGATTTCCTGCGCCTCCTTTTTGTCCAAGCTCAATTATTTGGTTTACTTTACATT
Source organism: Flavobacteriales bacterium TMED191 (assembly GCA_002171975.2). Classification (NCBI taxonomy): domain Bacteria; kingdom Pseudomonadati; phylum Bacteroidota; class Flavobacteriia; order Flavobacteriales; species Flavobacteriales bacterium TMED191. The sequence goes on along the minus strand of NHIO02000033.1, from coordinate 8,809 downwards.
CCATTTGGACAGGAGACTCCTTTACTCTAAAGGGTTTAATTCTTTTTGAAGCAATTGGTGTTAGACCTGATTCATTAAATTCATCAATCTCAGGTGGAAATTCGGTACTGGAAATGGAGGCTTTTTCAACTATTTTATCATTTACAATATTGATTACAACCTCCTTAGTCTCTTTAATATTTTCTAATGTATCTTTTGTTGTATTATTTCTAACTCTTCTTGCCGGAGAAAAAATTGCAATTGGTGGTTTTGCGCTGAATACATTAAAAAAACTAAATGGACTAACATTATTAATTCCATTTGAGTCAATTGTACTGGCTAATGCAATTGGTCTAGGGCCTACACTTGAAAGAAGGTATTTGTGTAAGTCTTTTGTTGCAATTTTATTTGGTTCAATTTCTAAGTTCATAATAACGCAAATTTGAATAAAGATTTAACAAATCTATATAATAATAATCATTTTGAATAATTATATATATTAATTAGTATATATAGTTTTGTATATTCGCATATATAAAATGATGAATGCGGATATGGTGGAACTGGTAGACACGCTAGATTTAGGATCTAGTGCCGAAAGGTGTGTGGGTTCGACTCCCTCTATCCGCACCATTTTTTAATTTAAATTTATCTAGGTAATGAAAATTTATACTAAAAAAGGAGACTTAGGTAAAACCTCTATAATTGGTGAAAAAAATATTGACAAACACCATGTGAGGATTGAGGCATATGGTACTGTTGATGAGTTAAATTCTTATTTAGGGCTTTTAAGATCATTCGATCATGTTAAAATGAATACACATCAAGATGAATTAATTGATATTCAAAACAATTTATTTATAATAGGCGCCTCTTTAGCATCTAAATCTCAGCCTCGTCTTAATATGACTATTACTAATAAATCTATAGAAAAAATAGAAATATATATAGATAATATTGATAAAGATTTACCGCCGTTAACTTCCTTTATATTACCTGGTGGTGATCGTTGGAGTTCTTATGCGCAAATAGCACGTTCTGTTTGTAGAAGAGCTGAACGAAGAATTACACAATTAAATTTAACAATAAATGTTGACCCAAATATTATAACTTTTATGAATCGTCTTTCAGATTATTTATTTGTTTTATCAAGAAAAATTGGTAATATAAAAAACATCAAAGAAATCAAATGGCATTGTTAATACAATTTTGATTTCTAACTAAAAAAATTATATTTGCAATATTAAATGAATATTGAATAGATATGTCATATTGGACTTTAGAATTAGCTTCTTATTTAAGTGATGCCCCTTGGCCAGCGACCAAGGATGAATTGATTGATTACGCAATAAGATCTGGTGCACCATTGGAAGTGGTTGAAAACCTACAGTCAATGGAAGATGAAGGCGAAAGTTATGATTCCATTGAAGAAGTTTGGCCAGATTATCCGTCCTCTGATGATTTTCTTTGGAACGAAGAGGAGTATTAGTATATATTATTCACACAAAATTTAAATGAGCATTTTATCAACCATCTTAAACCTTTTTGGTACAAAATCTCAAAGAGATATGAAAGAGTTGTCTCCAGGTTTAAATAAAACACTAAGCTTTGGAAATGATTTTACATCTCTATCTTATGATGATTTAAGAAAAAAAACAATTGAATTTAAAATTACAATTAGTGATTCGTTGAAACCTATTGATTTAAGAATAAAAGACTTGAAAAAAGAAATAGAAGCGCAGGAAAATACCGATATAAAAGAAGATATATACAGTCAGATAGATCAATTAAATGTAGAAAAAGATGAAATAATTGTAAAGGTTTTAAATTCAATCAAGGAGGAGGCTTTTGCTGTTATTAAGGAAACTGCTAAACGCTTTACAGAAAATGAATCAATTACGGTAGAAGCAACTGACAATGATGTTTTACTAAGCCAGAATTCGGATCATATTAAGATTGAAAAAAATCAAGCTATCTGGAATACATCCTGGGTTTCTGGTGGAGTGATGAAGAAGTGGGATATGATACATTATGATGTTCAATTGATAGGTGGATTAGTTTTACATCAAGGTAAAATTGCTGAAATGCAAACAGGAGAAGGTAAAACTTTAGTTGCAACATTACCGATTTATTTAAATGCTCTAACAGGACTCGGAGTTCATGTAGTAACAGTTAACGACTACTTAGCAAAAAGAGACTCAGAATGGATGGGGCCATTATTTGAATTTCATGGCTTAACTGTTGATTGCATTGATAAGTATCAACCTAATTCTAATGATAGAAGAGAAGCTTATCAATGTGACGTTACATATGGAACAAACAATGAGTTTGGTTTTGATTATTTGCGGGATAATATGTCTCACGATGTTAAAAACTTAGTTCAAAGGAATCCATATTTTGCAATTATTGATGAAGTTGACTCTGTATTGATTGATGATGCTCGAACTCCCCTTATTATTTCTGGTGCAGTGCAACGAGAAACTAAACAGGAGTTTCAAAGTTTAAAGTCAACAGTTGATGCATTAGTCAAAGAACAAAGGAAGCTTGTTAATAGTGAGTTGATTTTAGCTAAATCAAAAATTAAAGATAATAATGAAAAAGATGGTGGAGTTAATTTATTCCGTGCTCATAGAGGACTTCCGAAAACACCTGCGCTAATAAAGTTTTTGAGTGAAGATGGTATGAAAACCTTATTGCAAAAAACTGAAAACTTTTACATGCAAGAACAAAGCAAAAATATGCATATTATTGATGATCAATTATATTTCACTATCGAAGAAAAAACAAAGGGAATAGAACTAAGTGATAAGGGGTTAGAATTTTTAGCTGGTTTATATGGAGATCCTGATTTTTTTCTATTACCAGATATTAATGTTGAGTTAGGAGAAGTTACTGATGCAAATGCAAAAGATGAAATTATTAGAAACTATGCAATAAAAAGTGAGCGTATGCATACTATGACACAACTTTTAAAGGCTTATAGTTTATTTGACAAGGATGTTGATTATGTTGTGGTAGATGAAAAAGTCAAAATTGTTGATGAGCAAACTGGTAGAATTATGGAAGGAAGGAGATATTCAGATGGTCTTCATCAGGCTATCGAAGCTAAGGAAAACTGTAAAATAGAAGATGCAACTCAAACATTAGCATCTATTTCTTTGCAGAATTATTTTAGAATGTATAAAAAGCTTTCTGGAATGACTGGAACTGCTGAAACTGAGGCAGGTGAGTTATGGGATATTTATAAACTGGATGTTGTTTCTATTCCTACAAATAAGCCTGTAATTAGAAAGGATAAAGAAGATTGTGTTTATAAAACAAATAGAGAAAAATATAAAGCAGTTATTGACGAAATTGTCGCCTTGACAGACAATAACAGACCGGTTTTAGTTGGGACTACTTCTGTAGATATTTCAGAGAAAATAAGTCGATTATTAAGTGGTTTAAAAATCAAACATAATATTTTAAATGCTAAACGTCATCAGCAGGAAGCTGATATAGTTGCTCAGGCCGGTATTCCTGGTACTGTGACTATTGCTACTAATATGGCTGGAAGAGGGACGGATATCAAGTTATCTAATCAAGTTATTAGTTCAGGTGGTTTAGCAATTATTGGTACAGAACGTCATGACTCAAGAAGAGTAGATAGGCAATTGCGTGGTAGATCTGGGAGACAAGGGGATTCTGGTTCTTCTCAATTCTTTGTTTCTCTTGAAGATAATTTAATGCGAATTATGGGCTCTGATAGAATTGCAAAAATAATAGATAGTAATTTTGCTAAAAGATTTGGAGGCGAATTTAAAGATGGAGACGTAATTCAACATCCTATGATTACTAAATCAATAGAGCGAGCCCAAAAAAAGATAGAGGAAAATAATTATGGAATTAGAAAAAGACTTTTAGAATATGACGATGTTATGAATTCTCAAAGAGAGGTAATATATAAAAGAAGAAAAAATGCTCTTTTTGGTGAACGATTATCTCTTGATGTTTCAAATATGATTTATGATGTTGTATATTCTATATTAGAAAAACAATTAGACCAAAAAAATATTGATGAATTAAAATCAGAATTTCTTGTTACATTTTCCAATGAAGATGTAATTAATTTTATTGATATGCAAAAAATTAATGATTCAATAGAAAAACAAGGTTTATTATTAACAAATCAAATACGTAATCTTTTCAATGACAAACTATTAAGAATTAAAGAAGAGGCTTTCCCTGTTATAAAAAGAATGCACGAGTCTAATACAAAATTTAATAATGTTAGAATTCCATTTTCAGATGGCTTAAATACTATTGGTATTGTCTGTAATATAGATGAGGTTATTAATTCCGGAGGAGATTCTCTAATTACTTCATTTACTCGAGATGTGATTTTAGCATGTGTAGATAAAAATTGGAAAGAGCATTTGAAAGCAATGGATGATTTAAAGCAGTCTGTACAGGGAGCAGTCTATGAACAAAAAGATCCATTGTTAATTTATAAATTTGAATCTTTTAAATTATTTAATGAATTGATAGAGATTATTAATAAAGATGCAGTTTCATTTTTATTTAAAGCAAACCTTCCTAAAGGTAATTCATCAGAACCACAAAGTATCTCAAGAAATTCAGATTTAATTGGTCATGCCTCTAGGGGTAAAGAAGAACGAGCACCCTCAAGAAATCAAGCTATAAATACGCAAAATCAGCAAAAACTCACTAGACAGCAAAAAAGAGCACAACAAAAAAATATAAAAAGAGGTTCTGGTGGTAGATTTAAAAAGTATTAATTAAAGTAAACTTTTCAATTTCTCTAATTTCAGTTTTCGCGATCCTTTAATTAAAATTAATGAATTTAGAATCTTATTTTTTACAATTAACTTTTCACATGCTTCTACAGAAATACAATGATTAAAATATTTTGGATAATTAGTCTTTTGGAAAATAGGACCGATTAAATAGCATTTTTTAATTTTTAAATTAATTAATAGATCTACTATTTCTTGGTGATATTTAATCGAATATTCACCTAGTTCCAGCATATCTCCTATTATTACAGTATGTTTTAAAAGTGGGTAGTCGTCTTTAATAATTATAAAATTTTTTATTGCTTTAGTTGTACTAGTAGGGTTAGCATTATATGCATCTAAAATAATTTCATTTTTGTCAGTCTTAATAAATTCAGACCTATTGTTTTGTAATTCTAATTTTCTCAATACATAACATATTTCTTCATCATTTATATTACAATAATTTGCAATTTTAATTGCTGCTGCAATATTCTTGGCATTGTAATTTCCAATAATTTTAGTTTTGATTTTATTTTTTTTCCATTGAATCGATATAAAGGGATTACATTCAAAATATAATGATGCATTTGTTTGCTTTTTATTCCTAGATTCTAGTACCGCATTATAAAAGTATTTGTTTTCGTAATTACTAGTTAATTTTAGTAGTATTTTATTTTGTTGGTCAACAAATAGGGTGCCATTTTTTTTCATTATGAATTCATAAAGTTCCGATTTTGCTTTTATAATATTTTCAAGGTTACCAAAACCCTCAAGATGTGCCTTCCCAATACTAGTAATTATTCCACTAGTAGGTTGAGCAATTTGACAAAGTAACTTTATTTCACCTAAGCTATTTGCACCCATTTCAATTATTCCAATATCATGAGTATTATCTAATGACAATAAGGTTAATGGAACTCCAATATGATTATTGTAATTTCCTTGAGTACAACATGTGTTATATCTTGTAGATAAAAAATTATTTAGTATGTCTTTTGTTGTTGTTTTTCCATTGCTGCCAGTTATTGAAATAATTGGTACATTAAAATTTTCCCTATGCTTTTTAGCTAGAAGTTGAAGAGTTTTAATTGTATCTTTTACATGAATAATTTTAGGATTATCTGAGTTTTTATTTGATTCCTTTATTGCATATTTTGCTCCATTTTCTAGTGCTTTTTCTGCAAATAAATTACCATCAAATTTCTCACCTTTTATACCAAAAAATAAAGAGTTTTTTATATCATTAGACCTGGAGTTAATTGATATTTTTTGATCGCATTCTTTATATAGCTTATATATCTCGTTTATTTGACTCATTACATCATTTTAGCATAAAAAAAACCCAAGCTATTATACTTGGGTTTTTTATTATTGTACAGTAATAACTTTAATCATTAAGGTATTGATTAAAGTTGTTATTGTATGAACCATCTTTATATTTCCAAAGTTGCTTTGTACGTTCTGCATCTTTTTCTTCTCCTAATTTATAATATCCACCTGAAACATATCCTAGGTGATCAACTACACATCTAAATCCTATATCACTACTTGCTAAGTCTTCATTTAAGAATCTTTTACTTCCAGGACTTAACCAATATGCATCATCTTGCCATGATCCACCCTTATAGATTCTTGTATAATTATTAATTAGAGTAACTTTTCCGTAATCATAAACCCCCCATCCAGCATACTCTGGAGCTAATGGTAATGATCCTTGTCCATCTCTGTAGTCAATATTATTTGCTCTATTATAATTTCTTTTTGGGCTTGTTCTTGGATTACTTCCTTTTGCGGAACTAAGAAAATCATAAGCATCTATATTTTCATCATTTCTTGATTCAGATTGCGTAGATCTATCATTTTCATATTCGTAACTTTCCTTACCTGGAACATCACGTCCCTTATATATAGCATATGGATTTTCATCCGAAAATCCATCTCCATCTTCATCACCTATAGGATCATCACTTCCATCAATTTGTTCATTGATTAGAACCATCGAACCTGGTTCAGCAGGATAAATATATTCACCATTTTCATCCATTAATCCTAGAGCTTGGGCTTCTTCTTCTTCTAAATCTTCCAACATTCTTACGTATCCATCATCACCTCTTGGAATTTCTTTATATAGATTGCCTCTAAATGGATTTAAATCACTTGAGCTGAGTGGTGTTAGTGGTCTATATACATCCATTACCCATTCATTGACATTACCAGCCATATCATATAATCCCCAATCATTTGGAGGGAATGACCCGACAGGCATTGTCATTGTACCTAAATCATTATTTATAGGGGACACTCCAGCATAATCACCTCGTCCATGTCTAAAATTTGCTAAAAACTGACCTGCTCTCATTTCTTCAAATGCGATAGATCTATATGAAGGTGTGTTCATGTAATGATCATAGCCAATAGAGGAGTAGCCTCCATATGTCCCATCTTTAGTTTCGTTTTCATTTGTTGCACCATCTGTGATTGCTTGAATAAGACCAGCATCTCTAAATGTTCCATATTGTTGTCTAGAAACGTTAGGCATATTTGCTGTTTTGTTATATGGTTGACGTAACGAAATTCTTCCGGATTTACTTCCATCCTTTATATGGTTATCTGCATCAACGCTTCTCCATGGATAAAACTTTCCGTGCATGTTTCCATCAGGAGTTACGGTATGGTTGTACCCAGCTACAGCAGCGAACTCCCATTCTGCTTCAGTTGGAAGTCTATATGGGGTTGTAAATAGACCATCTTCGATTTTGATTTTTCTAAGTTTTCTTCTTGCATTTGGGTCATCCTCTTGAGTTGCTGATAAGTCAGGAACACCTCTTCGTAAACCTTTGCTACCCTTTTCCCAATTATCAAGATCATATTCTTTGTATTTTAAGTATTTTTGAGTACTAAAGTAGCCTTCTTGATCATCACCAATATCATAGTAGCCTTCTTTCCATTTTTTCCAAGCTTTTTCAGGTTTCCCCAATGCACCTGATTCGATAATTCGTCTTTCATTCACTCTGTCAGTTCGCCAGTCGCAGTATTCAACGGCTTGTTGCCAACTAACACCAACAACGGGATAATCCTGATATGCAGGATGTCTATAGTATTGAGTAACCATTGGTTCATTAAAACTAAGTTGAGATCTCCAAACTGTACTATCAGGAAGAGAATGAGTGTAGAGGTAAGCATACATGCCTTCTCCTTCCTCCCAAAATACACGTTTCACCCAATCAGTGTATTCACGATACTGGAGGTTGGTAATTTCTGTTTGGTCCATCCAAAATGACGACACTGTAACTTCCTTAGGAATATTGTTTCCATCTTGCATAACATCCTCCTGAGTTCTTCCCATAACGAATGTTCCACCTTGAACAAATACCATGTTTGAAGGAATCTCCATGCCATCGTATATAAATTCTTCATTATCTCCTTTACTATTTTTTAACTTTGCTTCAAATCCTCCATTTTGTTGCCAATTTGTTGCCCATCCTGTAGTTACAGAGTAATCTTCAGGGGGATTGTTGATACATCCAACAACAAAAATTAAAGATAAACAAAGAGAATACTTTAAATATGATAAAAATTTCATAACTGTTTGGTGTTTATTTTATATAATCCGATCTATAATTTATAGAGGATAATTAATTAATTAACTAATATATTAAAAATTTGGACAAGGTATATTATTTTGTGAAGGATTTTTATAAAAACATCCTAATTGGATTTGTAGAGAAATTTCATGTGCACCACCAGAGCTTATTCCTAGTTGTGATACAGTAAGGTCATAACTATAACCAATTTTATATTTTTCTAAATCATATCCTAATAAAAGAATTACTGCATCAGAGTTGTTAAAACCTCTTCTATATGATGCACCAAGCATAAAATCATTACTAGCAATGTGAGCTCCTAGAATAATTTGTTCAGATTCAGCTTGTTTCTGGAATATAAAGTGTGGAGTTAGAAAATTAAATTTTGAAAAAAATCCAGTTTGAAAAAAACCTAAGCCAATGTCATACAATAAAATTTTTGCTCCACCGTGAAGCGTCACCTTCATT